>JAFXZW010000040.1 GCA_017541035.1 Eubacterium sp.
CCAATCAAAGAAACAGCGCCCAGGCATCCCCCGATCAGGCCGATCACGCCTGTCACGGAAGTAAATGCTCCGGATGCGGCACTTACCAGCGGAGAGGCAGCTTCCCCTGTATGGAGCGTTACCATCTTATCCAGCTTTGCCAGTATGAATGAACTCTGAGAACCGACAAAAATAGATTTTTTGAGTATCTGCTGTGCAGCGCTCTCTCCCGGCGAGCCTTTCCGGATCGTTTTATCCAGTTTACCTTCCATCTCCTCTTCCAGCTGCGGTTCGTCATTCACTTCCCGGCCTTCGACCGATTCCCGAACAGAATTCATGGTATCATACAACGCACGATCGATACTCTCCAGAGCCTCAATTTCAGCCTTTGCCGCAGTCTGAAGCTCTGTTGCCTTTTCGCCTTTGGATTTTTTTCTGAAGACGGATTTTTCCGCTTCAACCATCGCATCCCGGCATTCCTCCAATGCCTTAATGGTTTTGAGCAGCTGTTGGTCACGCCTCACTTCAATATCCGTAAGCAGCGCCACGGGATCCGAGGAATCCTCCAGATTCTCAGCCTCCTCCCGCGTATCAATTACTTTTTCGTCTACTGATTCGCTGAGACTTGCAAAAGCATTCCGAACCTCCTGTACCGGCTCCTGTCCCAGGAATTCCATCGCCGCTTCCAGCTTCTCCCAACGCATATTCGTCAGCATCCGGGCTACACCCTTCCTCTTATTTCCTTTCCATAAAAAGTTCGGAACCCAGCTCATACGGCTTGCAAAAATCGTCGGGTTGGGAACATATCCGATCTGCGTATATGCGATATCCACTGCTGAGGGCGTTGCCTCTCTCTTATTTTCGATCAAACCGTATATGATCAGTCTGTCACGCATGGGGAGCCTCAGGATCTGATCTACAAATGCCCTGTTTTCTCCCGATGTATTGCTCTGCTCGATGATATAACGATCGACTGCTTCGATACCGGCGATCTGTTCCGCATTCAGGCTTTCGTCCTGAGTGTTATCCCGTGTTTTCTCCTCACTCCTGTCAATTTCATGTGTCCGCTTCCGGATATTGGTCAGCAGAGCTTTTTTGTTATCCGGAATTTCAGTAATTTCCATTCTTCTTTGGATCTCCGCTTTTTCCTGGGCGGTACCATTACCGGAATAGACATTATAGAATGTTGTGATACGGTCTAAAAGCTCCTCGATCTCGCGCTGTCGGTTTGACGTGTCCAGTGTTGAGAAGTACTCCTCCTTATACATGACGATGGCTGTCTCATAGGGTTTGGCCAGTCTGTACAGCCGATTTGCCTTTTCCTCTGCCGTAAGCAGCGGATTATTATTCATTTCTTCCTTTGCATTCCTGAATATCTTAAGGAAATTCTTTCCTTCCTTTGCCGCCTTTATCTGCTCTTCCTTCGTCACATAGGTCCGGATGATCTCATCCATACTTTTTTCTTCTGTTATGACGTTTTTTCTGGTGATCTCATCCATCTTCAGAGATTTCAGAACACGCAGTTTCTGTTCGTTGGATGTTGTATAAAGCGATTTGGGGACATCCAGTTCTCTCGCACGGGTAACTCTGTTCTCTTTGGCCTCATCTTTTATTCTTTGCATCTCTTCAGGACTGTTTTTATAACGCAGGATTTCAAACCCGAAGATCTCAGAAAGCATATCGCGGCGCTTTTGATTCAGTTCCGTTGCGGAAAGCGACGGATCCTTATACATTTGCGTATGTGTGCAGAAAATATCGGACAGGCTGAATGCGCTCTTCCGGTCAAAAAGTCTTTCCTCCGGCAGAACACCATCCTTCAACCGCTTTCCGTCCGTAAAGGCCATTTCATCCCTCAGCGTGGTAAATGTTCCCTTAAGAGCAGTGTCCGACTGATAAACCGTTACATTTTCTCTATTTTTCGTTATTTCAATTTCACCCGCCATAATTTGCTCTCCTTATGATCTCTTAAAAAGACATTTTACGTACTCCTGAACCAGATACTCCTGCTCAGGCGGGTTAAACATCTGACCTAGCCCATGGTAGGCAGCCTCATCCTTCAGATAAAGGCATAGCCACATATCCTCCGAAAGCAGGTTTTTTGCCTCCTCTGTTACCGCATGAAGCATGGGGAGGAACAATCCCTTCTTCCGGGCATCGTCATTCAGCCAGATTTCCTTGATGCAGACTGTATTGGAATCCAGAAGGCTTGCTGACGCCATTCCGTAAAGCTCACCCTTTAACACCAGGAAAAAGGACAGCTCCTTATCCTCCTCTTCTATCCGGATCGGAAGTCGGGACAGAAGCTTTTTATCCACATCCCCATAATGGACAACCGGGGGAAGCAGAGCCTTTTTCTTCTCCAGAAGCTGAAACGCTCCGGGATCCAGCATATCTTTGTACTTGTAAAGCATACATCTTCCCGTCAGCGACAGCGGTATGTATTTTCTTGTGGAGAAAAAATGATGATACTCCTTCGCGGTATCCGGCTCCGTCAGTACTCTGACCAGAATATCCGTTATGTTCATTTTCCCGAGGTACTCCTCAGCGAAGGTAAGCAGCTCCGTAGCAACCCCATTTTCCCGGCATGATTCCGCGGTATATAAATAATCCAGCCATACTTCTCTTCCGGTTTTCAGAGGATGAGAAAAGACCGCATAGGAGATCAGATTTCCATCCTCAAAGCCCCCGAGCAGCAACGTATCCTGCTTTTCGTCCATCACCCGATCCGCGATGTGAGAAGGAGCTGTAGCATAAAGCAGTTCTTCATCCGGCAGAAACTCATAACAATTCATAGTTCTCTCCTCCCCGCATAGTAAGCATACTGGGCTGCATATCCTTCAGAAAGTCTTAATGCCAGCCGTATGCAGGTATTTGCTTCGGAAATGATATCCTCATCGGAAAGGCCTTCCGCCAGCGGCGTCTGCAGTATATACACAACGGTGTTCAGTTCCGGATCGTAAGCGAAGCAGCCCATGGGAAGCTCTGCATTTGTTACGGCAAGCTCCGTACACATGGGGGCCACATTTTCCGGAAGAACCTCCGCAGCCACCGTAATCCGGCACGCAAAGCCCTCAGGCTCCTCATCTCCGTAAAAATAGTACTCTCCCTGTCCGATATTGGAGACGCCGCCGAATTCGGTCATCAGAGTTGTAAGGATATCCACCTCAAAACCGGTCTCCTCTTTTGTCAGCAGCTGAGATTCATAAAGATCTCCCAGCTCCAGCCTGCTCAGCAAATCTCTGGTCCTCATGTTCCCTCCTCAATCCTTCTTTGATCGCACGAATAGCGTTCCGATTAAAATTAGCATCATCACATCCCCGACCTGCGGGCACATCACTTATTATATCACATGTATCCTTCAAATCCTTCAGTTTTTTTGCGGATTTCCAAATGAGTTTATATAAATGTCAGGTCTGCCTTACTTTCTTAATGCAAAAAAGCCGGCATCTATGCATCTGATGCCGGCTTTTGAAGATTCTATGAAGTTACCAGTATTTCCCGCTACTGTCGAGGTCAGGCTGCATGCCGTCGCCGCCATTTCCTCCGCCATTACTGGGATTGCCGTATTTTTCCTCGTACTCCCTCTGTTCGTTGGAACGCTGCTGCTGGTTGTTGCGTTGCTGCTCCTCCAGCTTCTCGCGAGTCTTCCTTTCCTCATCGGTTTCCTTATTATCTTCCGTCGTATTCTCCTCTTCCTGATTCTGGTCATCCTTGTTCTGATCCTGCTGATCGTCCTGATCATTGTTCTCCTGTTGATCCTGCTGATCCTGAGGTTCCTGCAGCTTCTTCAGCATTTCATCGATATCATGCTTCAGCTGTTCGGCCTCGGGACTGTGACCGTCATCCTCCACCGGTCCTGCGCACTCATGGGCCGTCAGAATGGTTCTGGCCGTACGAAGAGTCTGTATCGCATTATTCAGCTTCTTCTCGGTTGACAGATCATTGAAATCGATCCTTTTGATCAGACTGAGGGCCAGATTGATCCGGATGGGGCACTCCTTATATTTCGGCGGATCCTGATCCAGCGCCTGTTTGTAGTAGGCAATGGCCCGGGTGTAATCCTCCTCCTGATAAGCGACATTTCCGAGATTATAATAGGGAAGGTAGGGCTCCACCAGATTGATGTTCGTCAGAGACAATTCCTTCTCCGTCTCATAGTTGCCGGATTCATATGCGGAAATAAATTTCTGATTGATGAAATATCGTATCCCGAGATACAGACCCACAGCCAGCAGAAGAAGACCCACAAGATCGATCCATACCATGAAACGACGGGGATGTTTCAACCGGAACCTTTTCTTTTTCTTCTTTGCCGCTTCCGCTGCTTCTTTTTTCTTTATCTCTTCATCTTCCGCATCCAGTGCGACATTCGTGATTTTTTCTTTTTCATCCATGGCATACTCCTCCGCCGAAAAAATCTGCTCTTATGGAACTACAGCTTTCTCTGAACGAATATGCTGATCAGCTCCCAGATCAGCAGGGCTGCCAGACCCATCGCCAGATAATAGTAAATATCCTCATAGTGGATCATTTCTGCTTCTTCCATCCGGATACTGCTTCCGTTCTTGATGGTTTCCACCAGATAGGAAATGTCCCCTGCCTCACGCACATGGATATAATCCACCTGCAGATCATCCGCGATCTTCTTCAGATTCTCCTCATCCAGCTTCGAGATTGCGTCCTTCCCGGTTTCCGGATCGGTCACATTTTTACTCGAATAGCTGTTTGTGACCTTCATCTTCCCGCCGTCTTCGGTTCCGAAGCCCAGTACCGCTCCGCCGTCCACATACTGCTCCAGTTCCTTGAAACTGGCCAGCTGGCTGCCGTCTGTGATCTCCCCGTCACTGATGAAGAAGATGACCGTCTTCCTTTCCTCTTTTTTTGAAGAAGAGATCAAAAGCTCTTCCATCGTATCGATGGGAACATTCAGCGAACTTCCCTTCGCATAATAGGGATCCGGATTCACGATGGTGGAGAAGGCATCCGACACGCTTCGGGAATCCTGCGTAAAGGGAGCCAGAATCTGTGCCCGGTTATCAAAGCGGATCAGTGCGAAGTTACTTCCCGCCAGCTGATCCATGATGGAGTCACAGGTCTCCTGTACCCCGTCCATTCTCGTCTTATTCTTCGCATAGTCGTCCGCCCACATACTGATGGTGGTGTCCACAACAAAGAGGGCGTCGATATTCTTCAGCTCGATCTCCGTATTGTATCTCTTCACCTGCGGACGCAGATTGATCATAAAAGCAAGGCCGAGAATAAGCAGGACCCGGAACCCGGAAAGAAGCTTCTGCCACAGCCTGTCCCGCCGCAGCAGGATGGACCAGGTTGCAAGGATCAGCAGCAGTGACAGCACCGGGATTGATATGTAATTAGGTAAAACCGGATTCGTCATCATAATCGAAGCACTACCCCCGTTGCGATACTCACTGCCAGGAATGAAAGCAGCATAATGATAAAGGGAACCGGACGGTCCACCTCTCTTTTGATGATCAGCTCGTCCACCATCATGGCTTCCTGCTTCTGGATATCCCGCACGATATCTTCTACCGTCAGAGTTTTGGACTGCTGATAGAAGACACCTCCGGTCTTCTCTACTGCCCTTTCAAAATCCTGAAGATTCTGCTGATACCCGGTCATGGTACCCAGCGTATAGGTATCCTGATCCGGGAAAAGTCCGAACATGGTGATATGATTCTTATTGCAGAGCTCCACTGCTCCGTCCAGTTCGATCAGGGGCTTGGAGAGGGCCATCTGCGCATTATCCGTTGCCATGATGATCACTCGTGTACGGTCCTCCTTTGCCAGTCGCGGGAAACTGTACACGCAGCTGGCCAGACCTTCACCGATCAGAGAGCTTCCTTTGGAGTAATTATTGACCAGCGTTCCCGCGTCAAAATACTCAAGCTTCTCCATTATGTCATAATATTCTTCGCTGAAATTATAGTTAAAATCATCCGACTGATACAGCTTCTGCAGCCTGAAATATTCCTTCAGCTCCTCCAGACGTGAGATGATGAAATCATAATCATCCGTCATGGGGACATACAAAACGGAAGACGTATTGAAAATGGTAATACCAAAGCGGTCTCCCGAAAGACCGGCCACAACCTCTTCCAGGCTCTGCACCAGATCATAGTTCAGATAACAGATGGAGTAGGATACATCCAGGCAGAGGAAGATATCTCTCTTCTTTACCCCGTTGCTGGTGGTTTCGGTACGATACGGCCTTGCCGCAAGAATCAGGGCGGAGACCATGGTACCGACCATGGCGATCACCATCAGTCCGATCAGAACAAGACGCGCTTTCCTCCGTCCCGCATATTCCGGCAGACTGCGGAAAAAGGAAGTATTCGCCGCCCTCAGTCCCTGACGGTATTTCTTCTTCCTGCCAAACCAGAGCATGGCAGCAAGACCCACCACCAGAACAGGGATCCCGATCTCTAAAATTATAGGATATTTTAGTACCATTGCTCGATCGCCTTTCTGGTCCGGAACAGGGACCCCCGCAGATCCGCCATGGACTGCCGGGCAAATTCCGGTTCATAGTATTCCTGTACCAATGCAGTAAGCTGGGGCATTCCCAGGCGGCGGATCTCACGCAGAGAATAATTCTGCACCTTGATCCCGGTTACATCATGTGTAAAATCACGGATCAGACCGGAAAGCTCCTGATAGGCGGAACGCCGTTCCACGCCACCGCTTCCAATCGTTCTCTCCAGATAATTCATCCGCTGCAGATATTCCCATTTCAAAACCGGCAGCGGCTTTTTGGACACCTTTTTGATCTTCGGCTTCTTCTCCTTCTTCCTGCGCAGCTGGTCCTTCAGAAGGATCCGGAAGAAAATCTGCGCAAAAATAACAGCCGCGACGAAAACCACCGCGATGATCAGCCAGAAGAGGTAATATTTCATTGGGTCCTGTAATTCAACAGAAGTAGGCATTTACTTTCCGCTCTCCTTATGCTGCTCAATCATTTCCACTATCTTCTCAATCAGCTCACTCTCTTTATGGATCGTGGTATAGCCGACATCGTAACGTTTGCAGAGCTCCAGCATATCATTGTGGCGCTTCTCACGTTCCTCATGCTCCAGCTGACCAAGATTTTTGGAACGGCGCAGGAACTCCGCCTCATAATCCCGCCGATCCACATCATAAACCAAATCTCCGGTCAGGTACGCATCCGCGATGCTGAGAACCATCAGATCATTCTGCACCGTGAGCTCCCGCATCATTTTATCCGTAAAATGTGCTTCACCGGCCATATCCGTTACCACAAAGATCAGCATCCGTCTCCGGAAATTCTCCGCCACATAGTAGAGGATGTCTCCCATATCCCGTTCCGTCTTCATGCCGATGGAGGACTCATATCTGCGAACGACTCTTTCAAAATGCACTTCTCCGGATTTGAAGAAGCTGAAATCCAGACCGGCTCCCCGATTCATAAGCAGGGCAAAATCATCCCCGTGGCGGTTTGCAAGATATGCGATGGAGCCCAGAGTCATCACGGCAAGCCGTTCCTTTGCCTCCCCTGCATCGGTATCCGCCACCATTTTCGAGCCGGAATCTCCGATCAGAAGAATATTGTGCTTTCTCTCGGCAATATAGCGTCTGATCAGTGTCTTTCCTGTCTTGGACGACGCCTTCCAGTCGATATCCCGCACATTATCGCCATAAGAATACTCCCGCAGGTCATCAAAATCCAGGCTTCTTCCGCGAAAGATCGAACGGAAGCTGCCGTCCAGAAGATTTGACGTTTTCTTTTTTGTGTAAAGCGTGATCCCTGTGCGGATCCTGCTTAAGAAATCGTAATCCATGCTTTTTCTCACCCTTTCATTCCGTATTTACGGTGTGCGGATGCTATTGAAAAGGCTGTCGATGATGGATTCTACCGTCACATCATCCGCGATGGCTGAGTAGTTCAGCTCGATTCTGTGACGCAATACCTGATGACGCAAAGCCTTCACATCATCCGGTGTCACATAGGTCCGCCCGTAAAGAAGAGCAACCGCCTTGGCGATCTTCATAAAGGCAATGGATGCACGCGGGCTGGCACCCATACGTACATATCTTGCCTGCTCTTCCGGAAGCACCTTGTCAATGTGCCTCGTCGCGTCTACCAGATAAGCGATATATTTCTTGATGGAAGGATCTACATAGACCTTCTCCGTAATGGACTGCAGGACATCCACATCCTGAATGGAGAGCACAGCCGGCGTCTTCTCCATCGCTCCGCTTTCAATCCGGTTCAGGATCTCCATTTCCTCCTCCGGAGAAGGATAAGTGATCTTCTCCTTGATCAGGAAACGGTCTGTCTGTGCCTCGGACAGCAGGTAAGTACCCTCCTGCTCGATGGGGTTCTGGGTGGCGATTACAATGAATACATCCTCGGGCATCTGATAGGTTACACCGCCGATGGTCACATGGCGCTCCTGCATCGCTTCCAGCATGGCGCTTTGCGTCTTTGCACTGGAACGGTTGATCTCATCCAGAAGAACGAAATTGGCAAAAACCGGTCCCAGTATGGTCTCAAATCTGCCGGATGCCTGATTGTAGATCTGGGTTCCGATGATATCACTGGGAAGAAGATCCGGCGTACACTGAATACGGGAGAACTTCCCGTCCACTGCATCCGAAACCGTTTTCGCCGCCGTGGTTTTGGCAAGTCCCGGAACCGACTCCACCAGAATATGCCCGTCCGCCATCACCGAAGCGATCAGCGCGAACTTCATGATCTTCTGGCCCACAACCTTGGAATCATAGTAAGCCGAAAGCTTACCGATGATCTCCTGCGATCTGTCAAACTCCTCCTGCATGATTGATGTTTGAATATCCACCTTCTATCCTCCTTCGAAAAATCCTGGATCTCCAGCTTTTTCATATATTTACTGCGATTTATCCCTCTTTGGGCATATAACGGCATGTATTATACTACAATTATCCGCAAAACGCCAACGAAAAACTTGTGTCCTGCTATGTAAATGTACAGTTTTCCATGCAGACTTCGGCGCAAAAATCCTGTGGAAAAGCGCGGTCAGGTGAGATACAATAATCCTATACAGTCCTGACGTAACGGAGGTTTCAGCCATGAGAAGTCTGAATGAATGTCGGAAAATGCTTGAAAATAACGAATTCGCCGCACATTTCCTGGATATCTATGCGGATCCGGGTAAAGCCGAAAGGCAGAAAGAGCGGTATCTGAATGCCTTAGGGGCCTTCGAAGATCAGTTCGGGGATCGGCCCGTGGAGATCTTCAGTGCACCGGGACGTACCGAGGTGGGGGGTAACCACACGGATCATCAGCACGGCGAGGTACTTGCGGCTTCGATCAATGACGATGCGATCGCAGTCGCTTCCCGGAGGGAAGACGGTACTGTCCGTGTTCTGTCTGCCGGATATCCCATGATCACCCTAACGATCCAAGATGATTTCATGCCCGTTCCCGAAGAACAGGGAACAACCGCCGGTCTGATCCGCGGCATGCTGGCAGGCATGAAGGACCGCGGTTATGCCGTGGGGGGCTTTGATGCCTACATCACCAGCGATGTTCTGGGCGGGTCAGGCCTTTCCTCCTCTGCCGCATTTGAAACGCTGATCGGAACGATCCTGTCCGGGCTGTACAACAGCATGACCTGCGATGCGGTCACCATCGCGAAACTCGGCCAGTACGCCGAGAATGTATACTTCGGCAAACCCTGCGGTCTGATGGATCAGATGGCCTGCTCCGTCGGCGCGCTCTGCCATATGGACTTCGCAGATCCCGCGAATCCGGTCATTGAGAAGATCGATTATGATTTCGGAGCTGCCGGGTTCTCCCTCTGCATTACGGATACGAAAGGCTCCCATGCGGATCTCACCCCGGATTACGCCGCCGTTCCGGCGGAAATGTGTTCCGTGGCGAAGGCTTTGGGGAAGAATGTTCTGCGGGAGGTTCCGGAGGAACTCTTCCTTTCCTCCCTTCCTTCTCTTCGCGAAAAGCTGGGAGACCGCCCTCTTCTCCGGGCCATGCATTTTTATCAGGAAAACCGCCGGGTACAGGAAGAAGCCTCCTCTCTCCTGTCCGGAGATCTGGAGAATTTCCTGCTGGCCGTACAGGCTTCCGGAGATTCCTCCTTCAAATATCTGCAGAATGTTTACACCTCCAGAGATGTCCTTCATCAGAATGTGTCCCTGGCACTCTGCCTCAGCGAATACACGTTGCGAAAGACAGCTTCGGAAAGGGGAGACCTTCCGGAAGGACTCTCGCGGATCGGAGTCGCCCGCGTTCATGGCGGAGGCTTTGCCGGAACCATCCAGGCTTTTGTTCCGGATGCGTCAGTTTCCGCCTATCAGAAAGCCATGGACGACGTCTTCGGGGAAGGGGCCTGCATGGTTCTGAAGATCCGGAAATACGGCGGTATCCGGGTAACTGCATAACCACCGATGCACCTTTTCACATCTGGTGCCGTACAACCTTGTAATCATCGCCGTCCCGGTAGAAAGGGCACTCCTTGTAATGGCCTTCCACCAGACGGCGATAGTCGTCTTCGTCCATATTGATATCGCAGATATAATCCTCATAATCATCATCATACGCAAAATATGCGCAGGTATCGCAGCTTGCCATTTTATCACCTCTTTATTAGATCCGCTCCCGTTAAATGCGGGAACGCAAGCGTAAGAATAGCCTGACCGTCTGCGGGCGCGGTATGATATAACTCCGGCAGGGTCAGGCTTTTATTTCAGGGGACGCATTTCCTCCAGCCGGTTATGCAGACGAAGAAAATGCTCCAGTATTTCCGGTTCTGCCACTTTGCGGCCCGAGGAGTAATAGGTTGTCGCCCGGGTCAGCTCCCGGATATCCCGGAAGCGCACTTCACGTTCATTCTCTTCTGTTGTTAATATGCCCAGCTGATCCGCCAGTCTGCGGACCGTTCCTACATTTCCATCCATGAGATGTGTAGTCTCGGGGAAATAGTCATGGTATAGATTCTTGAAATAGTTAAAATGTGTACATCCCAGCACCAGCGCACCATAGTCCTCCACATGGAAGGAAGCAAACTGACCGGCCAGATAGGAGGTCACATTTTCACCGGAGAATTCCTCGCGCTCCGCAAAGCGCACAAGCTCCGGCATGGCCAGAAGATCCACCCTGTGGTCATCGTCGAAGCGGCGCATCAGATCCCGCAGCTTCTCCTCCCGCAGCGTAACCGGCGTTGCCATTACCAGTACACGTGGTTTCTTCCCGTTCGATGCCGTTTCCATCTCCTTCACCAGTTTCACGGCGGGCTTGACAGCCGGTTCCATGCTGATGATAGGCAGGCTGTATTCCTCCCTGAGTGGCTTCACAGCCACGGAAGTCGCCGTGTTGCAGGCGATCACGACCGCATCCACGCCCTGTTCCACCAGAAACCTCACGCTCTCCCTGGCAAAACCCAGGATCTCGTCCGGGGTTTTCAAGCCGTAGGGCACATGATCCGTATCCGCATAAAAAAGGTACTCCTCCTCCGGTAGCAGGTGGTAGGCTTCCTGCAGTACCGAAAGCCCGCCGATGCCGGAGTCGTATAATCCGATCTTCATCGCATTTCCCGTCCTGTCTTTATGGCTGCCGAAAAAAGACAGCCTTATTCTTTAACAGATTGTACTCTACTCCTCCCTTTTTCGCAAGGGGCGTTACGGGATCCGGAATTCTGCGGAGATCAGGAAGCTCTTATAGGCACCGACATAATGGCTGCAGTTAACAGGCTTAATGATACGGTAGGTTCCGGATGGAAGTGAGCCATAAAGCCGGGACCATACCGTCCTCCACTCCGAACGTTTCGTCGAAACGATCCAACCGATATCCTCCCAGAAAACCTCAGACCGGTCTACGATCAGCGGAACCTTCTCCCAGCTCTTTCCGTTCTTTCTCTCCAGTTCATAATAGGTTCCGGAGATGCATTCTCCCGCGCCCACCTGTTCATTTTCCACATAGCTGAAAACCAGATTCCCTCCGTCGGCCGTCGCATCCTCTACCCTGAGGGAAAGACCCAAGCCTGGGATCGTGCCCTGATAAACCCGGGTATCCGTTTCTTCAAATACGGGAAGCAGTCCCTTCTTCTTATCATATCTATCGGATACCGCATCGTCATTTTCCTGTGCGCCTTCCGCTTCGTATGCGGGTTGCTCCGCAGGCTCGAAGCTTTGAGCTTCACTTGCTTTCACGCCATTATTAATGTTAATGCTTTCTTTTCCGCTGAATTTGTCATGATCCAATTCCGAATACTGACTATTCTTATCCGGCTTTTTAACAGTGCTCTCATCCTCAGCATCTTTCATGCTTTCCTCCGCACCCCTATTCGCCGCCTCATTCTGCGTCATATCGGACTTTGTGCTTTCATTCTTTCTGGAGAAGCCACCGTTCATTGCGAAAATAGCAAGAAACAGCGCTGCCGCAGCAGCCAGGGTTCCGGCCAATATTACAATTCTTCGTCTTCCCTTCTTTTTCTTTACCGTATTCTGTCCGTAACCGGTCTGATCAAAGGTTCCAATCTCCCGGAAATAAGCATTTTCCTGTTGCCAGCCGTAGATCTGTGCCGGTTCAAATTCATTCAGTGTTCTTCCGTCATTTTGATCGATGCCAGCTTCGATCCGATTCCACAGATCAGGCACCTCCTCATCCAGCATGCGGAGGTATTCCTGCTCAATATCGGATTCAGTTTTCTTATTGTTCAGATCATTCATCCTGACAGTACCTCCTTAGCTTTTTCATGCCCTCATTGTAATGCCACGAAACCGTTCCCTGGGGCATATTCAGAGTTTCGGCAATTTCCCGAAAAGTAAATCCTCCCGCGATCTTCAGATCGATGATCTCCTTTTCCATTGGCGTCAATCGTCTCATAGCTTCCGCCAGGGTCAGGCGATTGACTGCCTCCTCTGCAAGGGAAGGCTTCTCCCGGTGAAAGAGAGGCGATTCTCCTTCCGGGCCGGTATCTGCAGAGACCTCCTTCGCAGGTCCGTCATCCTCATCTCCGGGAGATGTATCCAGAATCGGTATTTCTCTCCCGTTCTTTCGCATATAATCCACACACATATTCTTCGCTATGGTGATCATCCAGGCCTTATGATGTCCGTTTGGCCGGAATGTTCGTGCGGATTGAAAAAGGCGTATGAAAAAATCTGCCGTCACATCCTCTGCCGATTCCCTGTGACGCAGCTGATTCATACAGACCGAGAAAATCAGCTTACGATAGCACTCGTAAATCTCCCGTAGACTGTCCCGGTCTCCCTCCGCCATGCGAAGCATGTATTCCTCAAACCGGTTTTCCTCCAATCGGTAGCCCTCCTTATTGACATATACGTTGACTCACGTTTTTTTTATGGAAAAAAAGACCCGGAATCCGAAAAAACGGACTCCGGATTCTTTTTCAGCATCCTGCAAAGACATCTTCCATCTCAAAGTACATCTTCGAAAGATTCTCGGAAGAAAGATCTGCCTCATTTAATACGGTATAACGGTCCGGCCGGGTAGCGGATGCCTTCTGCCAGGCTCCCACAAAGATATCCTCCGTGATCTTCCAGCCGGAGGGACAGACAGGAACCCCGTATTCCTTAATGATCCGGGTGATCTTACCGATATTCCGGTTCTGGAACTTGCAGGCCACATAACTTCCCATAGCGACCGCAATCCCATGGGGTACGGCAACCTGATCACTGAACTCCTCATCCAGCGCATGGCAGAACAAGTGCTCCGAACCACTGCTGGGACGGGATGAGCCCGCGATCTCCATCGCAAGACCGCCCATAACCAGTGCCTGCGTCAGCCGCTTGATAAAGTCCTTGGACTTCAGCTCCTTCATGTCATTATAGGCAATGGAATTAAACGCCATTTTGGAGATCATGTATGCGAAGTCATCCACCTGCTCCAATCCAGCGTCATGAGCCTTCTTCCAATCCACCAGTGCAGTATATTTGCTGATGGTATCTCCCACACCGGAAAGCAGCTGACGTTCCGGGGCAGATATAATAGTGTTCACATCCACCAGAATGGCATGGGGAATGGTACATTTAAATGTCTTTCTTGCCTTCCCCACCGTCCCCAGCACCGCTACCGGTGAAGCAAGAGAATCATTGGAAAGGGTTGTGGGCAGGGAAATCAGTGTGCTCTTCGATACGAAGGCAGCGAATTTGGCGAGGTCCAGAACCGTTCCTCCGCCGAAGCCGATCACGATCTGAATATTATTCATGGTGATGTATTTAGCCAGAGAAACAGCCGTATCATAATCGGCAGCCTTGATCAGGTAGGTTTCGATCTCTTCGAAATCCTCCGTGATCCGATCCAGCTGATCCGTGAAGATTCCCTTCAGGTTCTCCTCTGTGACCAGTATTGCCTTTCTTTTCCCCATTCCCGGAAGCACGTCCTCCATCACATCCGGTATCCTGTCGAAGATTCCTTCCTCAACGATCAAATGATAAGGCAGTCTGAAACTATGCATAGGTACTCTCCTTTATAAATCAATCTTCCGTATCCATTTCCTCAGCCGAACTGAAATGTCCGGCATCATCCTCCGTAAGCTTTTCCCGTCTGACGCGGTCAGTCTCGATCCACTCCGTAAGGGTGAGAGGCGTATAATCCGAAAACATGCAGAAACAGTTGATCATATTGCAGGGAATCGGGTGCAGCCCCTCCTGCCCCCGGATCTCCCGCTCGGTGCTCCGGGTGATATTGATGAAACGGTTGATCAGCACTTCATCATAGCTGTTGTGAACATGACCGTAAAGCATGTAGGTAAGCGGATTCCCCTCTGCATCCATTTTGTACTGTCCGTTGTAGCAGAAGATCGGATAGTGGGAAAGCACAACCTTTCTTTTCTCGTCGGACAGCTCTGCGTAAGGCTTGATCCATTTGAACCGGAAGCTGTTAAAGCCTCTGGAGTTCACATATCTGTCGTGATTTCCGTAAATGAGATACAGCTTTCCGTTCAATCTTTCCAGGATCTGATTGGTCTCATCCGTGGTTCCGAAGGAGAAATCTCCCAGGATCACTACCTCATCGCCCCGGTGCACCTTCGCGTTCCACCGTTCGATCATCGTTTCATTCATCTCCTCCACAGAGGCAAATCCCCGGCAGTCCATGCTCTCATTCATGCCCTTGTGGTAGAAATGCAGATCTGAAATGTAATATCGCATCTTGTTCTTCCTTATTTCCTGCCGCTTTTTCCTTTTCCTTCCGCCAGATAAACCTTCACGCGGTTATTCTCGGAGGTTTCGATATTCAGCGCCGGGATGGCAAGGACGAATTTGGCAAATGTAGCATACCCGAATTCCTTGGCATTGAACTGCGGATATTCCGAGTACAGCCTCTGTCCCAGAAGGCCCAGCTCGATCCCGTCGGTACCCTCTGATCTCACCTGATCCTCCACATACTTCATCAGGCGCTTCTTCATATCCTTGTCTTCCTTCAGCTCCACCGTCACGGTACTGTTGGTCTTCTTCAGGGAAAAACCGCGGATTTCTTCAATAAAGGTGGAAAGGGAGCTGTAACCGTAATTCCGGACATCGAAATCGGAGTACTTCTTCTGAAGACGGCTTCCGATCTCCCCGAGTCCTGTTTCCCGGCCCTTGTTGTCATTCTCTGTAATGATCTCGATGATGGCATTCTCCACCGCGCTCTGGGGAAGGACATTTTCTGATTTTTTCTTCTTCTTTGTCTTTACCAGCTTCGCTCCGCCATCCTCCGTCTGCTCCAGCAGCAGCTCCAGATCGGTGAACACCGAGCAGGCGGCACGGAAGGAACGGGGCGTCTTGCTTTCCCCCATACCGATCACATCCATACCTGATTCCCGAAGACGGCTGGCCAGGCGGGTGAAATCACCGTCCGAGCTCACAATGCAGAAGCCGTCCACGCTCTCCGTATAAAGGATATCCATGGCGTCGATGATCAGCGTGGAATCCGTAGCATTCTTTCCCACCGTATTCCGGAACTGCTGGATGGGGGTGATGGAGTTCTCCATCAGCTCCTTCTTCCATTTTCCGGCCTGTGTGGATGTCCAGTCACCGTAGATTCTTTTATAGGTCACGACTCCGTACTTTGTCATTTCGTCCAGAATACTGCTGATGTACTTTGAGGAAATGTTGTCAGAGTCGATCAAAACCGCATAACGTTTATCTTCCATACTTTGTTCCTTTTCTTTTGAGATCCTTCCGTCGCTTCGCTCCGTCAGGATGACTCACATCCTGTCATTCTGAGGCGCAGCCGAAGAATCTTTCTCTTCCCGGATCCTTCTGTCGCTTCGCTCCGTCAGGATGACTCACATCCTGTCATTCTGAGGCGTAGCCGAAGAATCTTTCTCTTCCCGGATCCTTCCGTCGCTTCGCTCCGTCAGGATGACAATCAGTTGTGGAAAAATTTCTTATTCTGGAATTTGGGTTCGCAGGTGAGGTTGACTCCGAGCTTTTTGAATGCATTGACATCCACCTGCGAGAGGATGACGGAGCTGTGTACCTCCAGTCCGGAAAGCTTCGGGAGCTGGGCATAGGCTGCCGAAGCAACCGGGTCGGAAACCGCAGCAATCGCAAGAGCGATCAGGATCTCATTAATATGCAGGAGCGGATTATGATTTCCCAGATATTTAACCTTCAGCTCCATGATGGGTTCGATAACCTCGGGGGAAATGAGCTTCGCCGCATCGTCAATTCCGGCCAGATGCTTCAGGGCATTCAGCAGCATGGCTGAGGATGCTCCGAGTAAAGAGGATGTCTTGCCGGTAATGATGGTTCCATCCTCCATTTCCAGCGCTGCCGCCGGTCCTCCGGTTTCCTCCGCACGGATATTTGCCGCTGCAACAACCGGACGGTTTGCTACGGAAAGACCTGCCTTCTCCATCAGAAGCTCCAGCTTCTGGATCACGGAATCTCCGCCCTCTCCCTTTCTCCGGTCACAGAGTGCCTGGAAATACCGCCGGATGATCTCCTGATTTGCTGCCGCCTGCGTAGCCTCATCATCCACGATACAGTAACCGGCCATATTGACACCCATATCCGTGGGTGATTTGTAGGGGCTTTCACCGGAAATCTTTTCGAACATGGCCCTGAGGACAGGGAAAACCTCCACGTCACGGTTATAATTCACAACGGTTTTCCCATAAGCGTCCAAATGGAAGGGATCGATCATATTCACATCATTCAGATCCGCTGTAGCCGCTTCATAAGCAAGATTCACCGGATGATTCAGAGGAATATTCCAGATCGGAAATGTCTCAAATTTAGCATAACCCGCCTTCACGCCCCTCTTCTGCTCATGATAGAGCTGCGACAGGCAGGTCGCCATTTTCCCGCTGCCCGGACCGGGGGCGGTAACCACAACCAGTGGACGCGTGGTTTCGATGTAATCATTTCTGCCAAAGCCTTCATCACTTACGATCTGCGGGATATTCGAAGGATATCCCGGGATAATATAATGCCGGTAGACCTTCAGTCCCAGGGCCTTCAGCTTCTTCTCATAGGCGATGGCCGAGGGTTGTTCGGAGAACTGCGTCAGAACCACACTTCCCACCAGAAGTCCGTTATTGGTAAAGGCATCGATCAGCCGGAGCACATCCATGTCATAGGTGATGCCGATATCCCCGCGCACCTTGTTCTTCTCGATGTCCCCTGCCTTGATGGCGATCACGATCTCTGTCTGATCCTTCAGCTGCTTCAGCATGGTGATCTTGGAATCCGGCTTGAAGCCCGGCAGAACACGGGAAGCATGATAATCATCAAAAAGCTTGCCGCCGAATTCGAGATACAGCTTGCCGCCGAATTCGCCGATTCTTTCCTTGATGTGCCTGGATTGCATATCCAGATATTTTTCATTGTCAAAACCCAGCTTTTTCATCTTTTTCCCCCACAATGGAATCGAACTTGTGATTTATCAAAAAAACATAGATTATTATACTCTTTTTCTTCTCCTTTGTCGATTCGATTTTTCATTGTCACGCGGTGAAATATGTGATAGATTTAGTTATGTATCATACATTACTTCCGCTTAAGAAGGAGGAGTAAAAGTGAAGACCATCAAAAAAAGAAATGCCTTGAAGATTCTGTATTACATGATGGCCGCAGACGGCATTATTACCGATACGGAACGAAGCACATTTGACGAGCTGGGGCGCCTTATGGATGACCGGTATGACAATTACCGAAACGATATCCTGTGGGAATGCCGGACGATCGCACTGACCACCCCGGAAGGAGACCCGGTCTTCCAGCTGCTTAACTCTGTTACGAAGGAGCTGAATAACCTTTCCGACACCCTTACCGAGGATACGATTCCGGGACGTCTTCTGGTGTGGAATATGCTGGCCATTGCCCTCTGTGACAAGGATTACGCCGACAGTGAGCGGCGCATTATCGATGAAGCCGTACGTAAGCTGGAGCTGGACAAGGAAGATTTTCTGAAAATGGAGCGCGCCATGAAGGCTGCCTCTGCCGTTAACCGTGAGATTGAATTTCTGCAGGAGAAGGTTGCAGAGAATCCGGATCTGGAGCCACAGCTCAGGAACCTGAAGGAAAGGGAAAACCTAATCAAAAAAGGCGCCAGAGACTTAATGGTTTGGAGGGGGTGAGCAAATGGTATTTCTTTTTTTCGGACATAAGGCGGAAAAGTCGGTATCCGGCTGCATCGAGGCTGCGGATAAGCTTGCCCGGATCCGTGAGAATCTGACAGAGCTCATCGAAGCCTATAACCGTATGAAGGATGTGATCCTGCTCGATACGATACGGATCACCGAAAGCCTGCTGGATGCAACCGGCATGTCGGATCTGGAACGGACACTCTGGGAAGCCGAGTATCCCAAAGAGGATCCGAATCTCCTCGTCGGTGAGAATATCCGTTCCGAGGCTGCCAAAATCGCCGATGACAGGGAGGCTGCCGAGGCACTGACAAAAAGGATGAAGCAGGATGTGGAGGATCTCCGGGAAATGACCGTCGTTTTCACCGGTTTCTATCAGGAGCTGGCTATTCTGGACTCCAAGATGGTCATGATCAACGATGAAATGAAAAAGATCATCGAGGAACGGGGAACCAGTTTTGCATCCTACTATCAGGAAGACATTAATCTCTTCCGCAAAGCTACCAAGCTTTCCGAGGAGCTGCGTGAGCTAATGGGAATCAAGGTACTGGATGAAAAAGGTGCCCTCATTCCATCTGCATCCGATCAGGCGGTAACGCTTCTGTTGGATCGATAATGTCAAAACGGGAGGGGAAACCCCTCCCATTTTGATTAAACTGACCCGGTTACTTTCCCGGCATATGCACTACCTCCTTTTTCACAGATGCTCCATGCAAATCCCATGACTCACGGGGCAAATGGTTTTTCCCCTATCATCACGTATTATACCACCTGTTTTATAACAAAAGCGCAACAAAAGAGCACCCCCGACATATGAACATTCGAGGGTGGCTGTACAGAATGAAATGTAAAATTTTCAAAGCTGAAGGAAAGTAACCGGTTTCTCTACGAAGAGATGAATGAGTCAATTATGGATGTGTTCTGATACCGTAATCCTACGGAGCGCCTTTTCCTTTCATGAACTGTGCCACAGAACCATCGGCATTAATGAAGCCGTTCTCTTCCATGTATTTGCGTTCCGCATCTGCCAGACGCCGTGCAAAGCTCTCCGACATACCCGTATATTCGATGATGTATTTCATCATGTCTGCATCATTTACGACTATCGGTTCCGCCGAGGAAGCGACTCCCGAACCGGTCTTTACATTCACACCGGTCTGATCAAAATACTGATCCTGCGCATCCACGAATCTGACCGCATTCTCCGGGCTGCATCCGGTTTCCTTTGCCATCGCCTTTGCCAGCTCCGATAAATCAAGATATCTCATTTATTTGCCCCTCCTCCGGTTGTTTTTTCTCCCCTATGATATATTGTACCATACTTCTTCCATGATTTCACCCTGTTTCCGCTTCGATTTCCCTGTTGCATTGATTTCCATTCTCGTTGTATAATGTCTTTGTGCGATATTCGGGGTTACGGCACAAAGCTATAAAAATAAGGAGAAGGGTCATGAATATGTTCAGACAATTAATTGATAAACTCAAATCATCCCCAAAGACCATCGTTTTCACCGAGGGTTCCGATTCCCGGATCCTGGAGGCTTCCTCCCGGCTTCTGGCCAGCAGCTTCCTGACGCCGATCCTGATCGGCGAGCCGGATGAGATATATGAAAGTGCGGAGGAATCCGGCTTCAATATCCGCGGGGCAAATATCATCAATCCGAAGGACTTTAAAGATTTCGATAAAATGGTGGATCTCTTCATGGAGCTTCGCCGCGAGAAAGGTGCAACCGAGGAGGAAGCCCGCAGACTGCTTCTGCAGAGTAACTACTTCGGCACCATGCTCGTGAAAATGGGATACGCTGATTGCCTTCTGGGCGGTGCAACCTATTCTACCGCCGATACGGTACGACCGGCTTTGCAGCTGATCAAAACCAAACCGGGCAATAAGATCGTATCCTCCTGCTTTATCCTGGTACGTCCCGGTGCCACCGGTAAAAATGAAGTTCTTGCCATGGGTGACTGCAGCATCAACATCAAGCCGAATGAAGAGCAGCTGGTTGAGATCGCGCAGGAAACCATCAAATGTGCCCAGATCTTCGGCATTGATCCTCAGGTTGCTTTCCTGAGCTACTCCACAGACGGCAGCGGTTTCGGCGAGGATGTGGAAAAGATGCGGAATGCCGCAAAGAAGACCAAGCTGAAACATCCCGAGATTCCCATCGACGGTGAGATGCAGTTTGATGCGGCGGTATCTCCTGCCGTGGCGAGCAAGAAATTCCCCAACTCCCAGGTTGCGGGACATGCCAACGTCTTCATTTTCCCGGACATCAACGCCGGAAATATCGGCTACAAGATCGCTCAGCGTATGGGTAACTTCGAAGCCTACGGACCGATCCTGCTGGGACTGAACTCACCCATCAACGACCTTTCCCGCGGCTGCACAGCAACGGAAGTTTACTCCATGGCAATCATCACCGCATCCTTTGCATAAAAGCAATAAAGAGGGAAAACCCGAAACTGATTCCGGTTTTTCCCTCTTTTTTTAGCTTCTCATGGAACACTCTGTTCCTGCATTTACTCCCGGTCAGGTGCTATTCCAACCTCTTCCGGTATTTCAACTTTTTCCTTTATCTCGGCATTCTCCGATTCCGCAGCTGATCCAGATTCAGTATCCGGCTTTCGTTCCGCAGCTGATCCAGATTCAGTATCCGGCCGCTCTGCTGCATCCACATCCTCCGGGGATTCCGATGTATTCTTTTCCTTTGGCGCTCTGTCAAAGCTGATTATGCTCTCACGGGGAAGTACCACGCGGATACGGGTTCCCAGTTCCGTACGGGAAAGGATTTCAAAATGCCCTTTGTGCCGGTCAACGATCCATTTTGCAATGGCCAGTCCGAGACCGGTACCCTGGATCTCTCTTGTTTCATCGGCGCGGTAGAAGCGCTCAAACATATGCTCCACATCCGCCTCTGCCATTCCGACGCCGCTGTCCTGTACCTGCAAATAAGGCTCTCCATTCTCGGAAAGGCCTACGGAAAGGGAAATGTCATCTCCCTGCTTTGTATATTTTGCGGCATTATCCAGCAGGATCCGAACGGACTGCTTCAGCAGCATGGGATCACCGGTTACCGTTATGTCATCTTTTACTTTGAACCGATAAGGATGTCCTTCGTCGATCATCAGGGATTCCTCGTATATCTCCCTCATCATAGCAGTCAATTCAACAGGTTCCTGCTTCAGCTGCGTCCTGCCGGCATCCCCCCGGGCAAGGAAGAGCAGCTGCTCCACAAGCTGGTGCATATGATCCGCCTCATGGGAGATAGCGGTGATAGACTCATTTAATACGGAGGGATCCTCACGTCCCCAGCGGTCCAGCATTTTCACATAGCCCTGGATCACGGCAATGGGGGTGCGCAGCTCGTGAGATGCATCATTGACGAAGCGTGCCTGCTGCTGATAGCTCTCATGCATCCTGCGCAGAAGATTATTCATGGCCGCCTCGATTCCCTGCAGTTCCTGATCACCCAGAGAAGGCATGGATTCCTGATCGGGATTCAGTTCCCGGATTGCCTCCTCCAGCCGGTGATAGGATTCCTCTGCCGTCCCTCCCTCTGTTCCGTAAATGGCATCGGTAAAGGAGAGCCTGCTCATAGCATCCGCACGGAGGGCAATCTCGTTAATGGGCTGCAGTGTACGTCGTATCTTTTTTGTTTCGCCATGCCATGCGGCCAGCAGAAGCAGGATTTCCAGCACCACCAGACTTCCCACAATGACGATCATCATAAAAAGGGCGATGCTGTATTTTGTCCGGAGCAATTCCGTTTCTCCGTCCCTTACGACATAATAGATATCCCAGAAACCACCTTCCCCCATAAAACTGCGTTTATAATCGAAGTCGATATGACCGATCACACGCAGCTCCTGTTCCAGAAACCACCCGTAGGAAAGAACAAAGGTGATCAGCAGATCCAATCCGATGTAAATCCCCAGTTTCTTCCGGAACAGTTGGAAATGCAGCTTCCTGGTTATGGAACTCATCCGGTGAAGGCGCTGGTCCTGTATGCGGTTGTCTATCTCATGAAGCTGTTCTGCCATGGCTGCCTTCCCTTTCTGATACTGCAATGCTCCCCGACTACTTCCCTTCTCAGGTTATCGATAATCCGTTATTTCGTATGAAATGTCAGTGTTCCACTTCAGACTTTATTACATATTCCAAAGTCAGTGTTCCACCTCGGACTTTATCACATATCCCACACCGCGAACGGTCTGTATCATTTTCACGTCATAAGCTTCATCGATCTTGGCCCGGATATGACGCACATAGACATCGACGATATTCGTTTCCCCCAGGTAATCATATCCGCAGACACGCTCCAGCAGGGTGTCCCTGGGCAAAACGATATCCATATTCGAAAGAAGTGTCTCCAGCATCAGAAACTCCCGGTTGGTAAGCTCGATCAGATGTCCGTCATAGCGCACCTCTCTTTTCGGCATATCCAGAACCAGTCTTTCCCAACGCCAGGTACCGTCAGGTTGTTTTCCATTCTTTACAGGCAGGTCGGAGCTCAGAGACGCAGAAGCATTTTCCTTCTCGGCATTCCGAAGGACGACACGGATCCGGGCCAGTAGTTCCTCAATGGCAAAGGGCTTGGTGATATAATCCGAAGCACCGGCATCCAGTCCGGACACCTTGTCCATGACAGCATCCCGGGCCGTAAGAAGAATCACCGGGACATCCGAAACCGGCCGCAGGCGCCGCAGCACCTCCAGCCCGTTCAGCCCCGGAAGCATGATATCCAGCAGGATCAGATCAAAACCACCCTTCTCGGCGATCTCCAGAGCTTCACGCCCGTTTCCGCATTTTTTCACCTCATACCCTTCATGGATCAGTTCCAGTTCCACAAAGCGTGCCAGTTTTTCCTCGTCCTCAACAACCAAGATATTCGCCTGCATTCGTTACCCCGCTTTCTTCCCGGGCCGTATGCATCGGCCCGGATATGTTATTGTTACTTATTCTTATCTTCCGCATCGTACTTTTGAGCCAGTTCGTCAACCTCCTGTCTGGAGAAGGTTTCTAAAGGACCCGTCGTTTCATTCTTTACGTCACTCCCGCCTCTTTTTCCGGCGCGTTCCTCCCACTTCTTTGCCTTATTTTCCCAATACTCGGCTTTTGCTTCCGCCTTCTTTGCGTAGTGTTCCTCCCGACGCCTCTGCTTATCTTCCTGGCGCCCTGCTTCCTTCTTTCCCTCTTCCTGACCGTGTTTGTAGCTTTCGTTCATCCATTCCGTTGCCCTTGATCCGGCCTGATCGATCATATCGTTTACCTTTCTCAGATCATCCTTCCCCTCAAAGCTGTATCTTACATCGAAGAAAAGTGAGATCACAATGGCAACCACGGCACCGAAGTTCATCATCAGAACGAGAATGATCACAACCAGGACCGGCAAGCGGAATTTCTCCTGTCCCCTGTAGGATACCACCAGTGAATTATCGATGCTCTTCCGGAATGCGGTTTTCAGCAGATGTCCCAGTTGTTCGCCGAAGGAGGGATCTGCGGACTTTTCATTTTTCACGATCACGTCGGGAACATTTTCATACTTCTCATCCGCATTTGTTGAAAAAACCGCCTTCTCCGGAGCCTTCACGTGGCCCAGTCTCTCCAGGTACACCATAGCATCCAGCAGATCACCGTCACAGGCCCGAAGTGCATCTCGCGCTTCTTCGAAGCTCACATTTGCTCTCTGTCTCAGCTTTTCAACCTTATCGAATTCATCCATTTTCCTGCCCTCCGTACTGCCATTCATTTCTCTGACTGTACACATACTATCAAAAGAAAATGAATGAATCTTTGGAGAATTATTAAAATCAGATTAAAACCCGTTCCATTCTATCATTTTTTTCCAAATGTGTGAAGAGGAAGGTCTTCCCGGAATGTTCCTCGTGAAATGTATTTCGAATTTCTACTCTCAAGTCTCTCGGTAGAATTTAGTCATGCATAAGTAGAAATAAAACATTCATATTTCCCTGTTGTTATCTTCCCCATTTCCCTATACGCTTTACATGGTACCCGGTGGCGGTAA
>JAFXZW010000041.1 GCA_017541035.1 Eubacterium sp.
CACCGGGGCAACGGTAAAACAATACAGGGAAATGAACGTGGGTACAACCACGAAAATGTGAAAGAGTAAAATCTACTTGTGAAAGACTAAAATCTACACGGGGCAAGCGGAGTAGAATTTTGAATTACATTTCTGGGAAATAGGTCGTCACATTTTTTTCACTTGACGAATGGCCGAAGCAAACGTATACTCACTCACTGAGGGCTGCACGACCCCTCTTGGGCAAAAGGCCCTGTAACGATCAATCCTGAACCGGAAAGGAGGACCATTATGCGAAGGAATCATATTAATAAAATGAACAGGAAAATGATGGGTGTACTGAGTTCTCCCCGGCTCCCGCGATAACACGGGACCACATTAGAAACTTACTCTGAAACACCCGGCTCTTTGGGTGTTCTTTTTATGCCCAAAATCAGGAAAGGATCGAATGATGTTAACAATATATGGAAAATACACTAACGCCATAGTCTATACTGTGGCAAATCAGGAATATGCCCTGGAAGACTATGCCAGAAAGCAGTTGCAAATGATCTGCAACCACCCTTCCGCTGAAGGGAGCTGCATCCGAGTGATGCCGGATGTTCACCCCGGGAAGGTAGGAACTATCGGCCTGACCATGACCGTAGGAGATTCCATACTTCCAAGCCTCGTCGGCGTTGATATTGGGTGCGGAATGACCATCACGAAAATAAAAACAAAAGGATTACATTTCGATCAGCTCGATGCCGTAGTCCGGGAAAATATACCGGTGGGGCCGCGGATCCGGGAAAAGGAGCACAAATATGCGGACCTGGTCGATCTTTCGGAGCTGAAATGCTATAAGAGCATTAACGCACGAAAGGCTAGCAGAAGCATTGGAACCCTGGGCGGAGGAAATCATTTTATCGAAGTGGATAAAGGCGAAGATGGTGCTGTCTATCTCGTCGTCCATTCCGGGAGCAGGCACCTCGGAATGGAGGTCGCGGAATATTATCTGCGAACCGGGCAAAAGGAAATGCAAATGAAGAAACAGGGTTATGCACCCTATGAGATGACATGTCTGACAGGGGAACTGATGGAGGATTATCTGCACGATATCCAAATCATTCAGGAATTCGCAAGGCTGAATCGGGAAGCCATTATCGATTCCATAATAAATGGTATGAAATGGAAAGCTGAGGAAAGCTTCACCTGCATTCATAATTATGTGGATTTTTCAGAAATTGGCCCGGGAAAGCCTATTCTCAGAAAAGGGGCGATCAGTGCAAAAGAAGGTGAAAAGGTCGTCATCCCCATCAACATGAGGGATGGTGTCATCCTCGGTACCGGTCTTGGGAACCCGGACTGGAACCAATCCGCTCCCCACGGTGCCGGGCGGATCTACCGGCGTTCGGAAGTAGTAGAACATCATACTGTTTCGGAATTTAAAAAGGCGATGACCGGAATCTACTCCAGCTGCATCGGTAAGGATACTCTGGACGAATCCCCCTTTGCCTATCGCCAGCTTGATGATATCGCCGGTGTAATCGGTGAAACCGTAAAAATCGACAAGATCATAAAGCCCGTATTTAATTATAAAGCGGGCGGAAAGAATTGAGGTACTTATGATATTACAGATCAGTTCCGGTCAGGGACCGGAAGAATGTGAGCTTGGAGTGGGAAAGCTTTTTGATTCCCTCCGGGCTGAATTCCCTGATGTAAGCTTGCTTTACAGCAAACCTGCCTCACATAAAGGCTGCTATAAATCCATCATATTAACCACGGACTGTGACCTTTCACACCTGGAAGGCACGGTACAGTGGATCTGCGACAGTCCCTTTCGCCCAAACCATAAGCGAAAGAACTGGTTTGTGGATGTAAGTATTCTTCCCGATACGGAGGAAGCATTTACACTCCGTGAACGTGATATCCGATTTGAGAGATTCCATTGTGGCGGCAACGGTGGGCAAAATGTAAACAAGGTGGAAACCGGTGTGCGTCTAACCCACATCCCCACCGGGATCACAGTCATATCCACAGCCGAGAGAAGTCAGGAACAGAACCGGCGAAACGCCACGCAAAAGCTCCGGATCGTATTAACAGAGCTTTCCCGGAACGAACGTGCCTCCCGGATCAATGACGCCTGGAAGAAGCACAACCAACTGGAAAGAGGCAACCCGGTACGTATATATAAAGGGATGGAGTTTCAGTTGATATGATAGTTTGAGTGATTTTCATTTTGCTTACGTCAAAGAAACGCCGTGTTTTAGCTGCCCCGCATTTGGCACTTCCCAAATATGTTCGTTAAAAATTGCAGCACCCTTTCCGGATGATCAAAAAAAGCCGTTTCAGAATGCAACAGCAGTCTGAAGCGGCTTTTCTTATGAAAATCTGTTATTTACTGTTCTGCTCACCGATCGGGGTAATCTTTGCATCGTAGAATCCGAGGCTCTGCGCGAAGAACTTAGCCGTCTCCGCATCCTTCGAATGCCCCTCTACTCTGGTCTGATTCGAAGCACTCGCACCCAGGTGAATATCACCCATGTCATCGATATACACATCCAACTGATAAGTATTCCAGGTTGTTCTCGCATTAACAGTCATATCATTCTTGAATACATACTCATTAATGGCTGTTCTTCTGGTATAGTCCCCATCCGGCCCCTGTGGGAACCATCTGTTCGGATCTTCCTCATTGGATGCGATCTGGTCTTCCGTTTCAAGGCTGACATGAACAAGTCCTGCGTAGATCATAGCAAGAGCCGTACTCTGGTCGGAACACCTTATCTCATCCTAGTCTACATACACCCATCCTCTTCTGAAGTGTTCCTTTTCGTGAGTGACAGGATCTTCATACCAAACATCTCTTCCTTGAAAATCACTGGGGAACGGATATACATTAAGGGCGTTCTTGATCAAACTTCCGTTATGGATATCCTTGGCGATCCTTGCTTTCTCGATATAACGGACCACAGACAAGCCAACAGTCGTAATGAGAATTGTCATTATCGTCATAATGATGAGAAGTTCCACCAAAGTGTAACCTTGATTCGTGTTCCTTTTCCTACGTTTGTTCATTTTTCCATTCCCTCCCCAGGTTAATCATACCTCTTTTTTTTAGCTAAATGTGAATAATTTAGCTAAAAAAATTTACAAATTGTTTTTTGTTCGTTAATATGTTGTTCATAGATCGTTCACATTATATAGCTGTCCACTGGGATTTTCAAGAGAATATTAAGAAATTTTGAACATAATATTGCACAATTTTGATTGTGCATATTGCTTAGTTCCAAGAATAAAACTGCACATTTAATAAAACTCCATTCATTATGATATTATGTGTTAAAAAAACTTGTCAAAATTTAACCGCCTTCTTATCTATTCAGCTTTCAGGATAACAAGATGGGAAACATTTCTGCCAGCCCTATGCTCTGAATGCGAAGTCTCCGTAGTCGTGGGAATACGAATAGACATTTTATTAACAAAAAAAGGACCGCCTCGCGGTCCTCTTCCAAATTTCCCTATAGACATCCTTCTTCGATCAAACCAATGATTTCTTCAGCGTTTGTGAAAATCGCATCTGCATGCTCCTTCACAACATCATTTGGCTTAATAAGGTCGATCACCATCACAGTAAACAGCCCTGCTCTCTTACTTGAGATCACACCGTTTATGGAGTCCTCCACACCTATGGTACATTCGGGGGCAGTACCAAGTTTTTCACAGGCGTAAAGGTAAATATCCGGATTTGGTTTTCCCTTTGCCACCATGTTCCCATAAACAATCTCATCAAAGAAATCATAGAGATTGTGCTTTTTCAGCTGATACTCAGCCCTTTCGTGAGCCGTGGAGGTTGCCAGTCCGATCCGGATTCCCTGCTCCTTCAGATAATGAAGCAGTTTCTCGATACCGGGCTTTACATCAAATCCGGGATCCCGGCCATAGGCATCAACACCTTCGTTTACGCCCTGACGGAATACAAAGTAGTCAATGTCGGTTCCGAACATTTCTTCAAAATGATGACGGTTGGTATCCTTAGTTCCTCCGGCAATCCTGTCGCAAAAGGGCTCCACCAATTCATCCGGAAGACCGTAGCGCGCTGCCTCCCGGTGCTCCATCAGCCGATAGATCCTCTCCGAATCGAAGATCACTCCATCCATATCGAATACAACTGCATCCGGTTTTGTAATCATACCACCTCTTTTTCTGACACTCCCATGTGCCACTAGACATCAAAATAAACGATGAAGGAGAGAACCTCCATTCCGAGGAATGACGCTCTACAACGCGATTCTCCAAAACGACACAATCCTTCATGCCCGAGATTACATTCTCTTTACTCCAGCCCTTCATCCGTATGTACGATGGTTTCCGAGAGAAGGACTATTATCTTTTGTCCTTCCACGATCTCCATATCCTCAGGCTTGGGCAGGTCTCCCTTCAGGATGGCCTCTCCGTCAGATGTAAGGATATCCGTGAATCCCGATCCATCCTCCGGTTTGGGTTCCATTCCCGTTTCCAGTGAGTTTTCCGGCGTCAGGATATCTGTGGTTTCCGCTGACGGATCAGTCGTATAGCTGCGAATGAATTCCGGTTCTTCTGTACCCAGAGCCTCCGTTTCTTCACTTTCCAGGTTCCATTGCCTGTCCGATCCGGCCCGGATCCGTACTCTCGGCTTTTCCTTCTTTTCGGTTTTTTCCTGTTCGTCCTTATCCTGCTTCTCCGGTCCTTCTTCCGCCTTCTCCTGCTCCGGGGCTTCCTGTACAGCTTCCTCTGCTTCCGGTTTTTCTTCATCGGCCGCTGCATCTTCCTTTGCTTCGATTTCTCCGGTTTCTTCCTCCGGCTCCGCATTTTCCAATTCGGCCTCACGCGCCCGGATCCTTTCGCGGATCTTTCTGCCTCCGCCTCTCTGGACCTTGGATTCATAACCGGTCGCCCGAATCTGTTCAATAGCCTTCCGCTGCGTCCTTCCTGTGGCGATACCGAAAGCCTTCGGAATTTTCAGTACAAAGAAGAGCACCACGGCAAGTATCAGAAAGATGATGGCTACGGTCAGACCGGCGATGAACATGATACGATAGATTTCCATATCATTCCTCCCCTTTATCTGAGAGCTCATCATAGTGCTTCTTGATATGCTCCATGTCGCTCATTCTTTTTATCCAGCTTCTGTCTTTATTGATCCCGGCCAGCGCTGAACCCTCGCCGTAGACTGTCATGATCGCCCTCAGACCCTCCTCAGGGATGTTATCCACGTGAACCTTTCCCGTCTTCGGATCCTTTGAATAATAATCAATCAGGTAATCCAGGTGCTCCGAATAAACCCGGACCAGGTTTTCCTCCATAACCTTGCCCCGGTTGCCCAGATATGCCTCAGCTTCGCGGAAAATGGACACTGCATCGTCAACATTTCCCAGAAGTCCGTAAATGTGAGCAATACGGATCATTTCCTCTTCATAAACCTTGCGATAGGACTGGGGACTGTCTTCCGCATAAAGCGCGGAATCCGAGGTCTTTCCGATCTTCCCAGCAGCGTAATCCGTTACCTCCCGTGCTGTCTGAACAGCCTGCAGAAAAGTACCCGGATCCTCTGTCCGTAGTGCCATCTGATAATAGATCTCTGACAGAGAAATGTTGAAATAATAAGAATATTCCTGTCTCTTTGCGCCGCTGAAGCCGTCCAGATTCGCTTCTGCCTGTGTCATAAAAGCTATGATGGGCTGAGCAGAATCCACTGCTGCCTCCACGGTAAACACAGAAAGATAAGCAGCGATGTAACGGGCGTAAAGATTCCCCAGAATCCGCTCATTTACATGCTTTTCCTCAATTGCATTATCGTAACGCGACTGATTGAATGCCGCGAATTCATTCAGCCTATTGATCAACTCCGGTATATCCGGATTACTGCCGGAGAGAATAAATGCGATATCCTTATAATAGGACGCCAGTTCTCCATAATTCGGATCATCTGCAGGAATCATGCGGAAATATCGATCTGCCGAGATATAATCCGACAGTTCGGAGAAATAAGCCAGTGCCAGCCGATAAAGGACCTCAGAATTCTGACTCACCTCAGAATCGCTGTTATTCACGCGTGTTGCCACGGTGGACAGGCCATCTTCAAGAACAAGCTGATTTTCTCCCTTTGCTTCCGGATCATTCGATGCACGAATATAGAGATCGATGTAATCCAGATAAGCATCCATATCTGTATCCGTCAGATCAAAGGCCTTTTTGTATGCATCAGCGGCAGTCTTATAATTTCCGCTCACCATATTATCTCTGCCGGTCTCCATATAGGAAGAGTAATTCTCCCGTGTCACCCGCCGCATGCCTCGGTATCCAATGGTAGAAACCACCGCGCCCGCGATAGCGATGAAAACCGCCGTTGCAAAAAGAGCAATCTTCTTTTTGCTGGATTTTCGATAGGAATCATCCAGCTCCGTATAATGATCCAGCGCATAAAGAAGCTCCGAACAGGACTGGTACCGGTCCTCCGGGTTCGGCTGGGTACATTTCATGATGATCTGCTCAAGTCCGGCAGACAGTGCCGGATTCCATTGACGGATCGGCCGGATTTCATAGGGCGGCTCACAGGGATTCATACCTGTTACCATATGATAAAGGGTTGCCCCCAGATTATAAATGTCCGTCCTGGCGTCCGTCTTATATATTCCCCGTCCCTGTGCGTCACCAAACTGCTCCGGTGCAGCATATCCTCGGGTTCCCAGTGCCGTTGTATCGGCGTTGCTTTCAACGGTGTATTCCTTTGCCGTTCCGAAATCGATCAGCTTGACATCACCCTCCGGACGAAGCATAACATTCGCCGGCTTCATATCCCGGTAAATAATGGGCGGATCCATGGAATGCAAATAATCCAGCGCTGACGCAAGCTCACGTCCCCACTCGATCACATCCTCCTGATCCTGCGCGCCTTCTGTCTTCAGGGTATCTGCCAGGTTTGTACCCTCGATGAAATCCATCACAACGTAAATGGTTCCACGGCTGTTGATGATATCTACAATACGGGGAAGAACCGGATGATCCACATCACGAAGAATATTTGCCTCTCGCTCCAGTCCCTTCAGCAGAGTCTGAATGCTTTTGGTCCCGTCGTTTTTGATCTCCTTTACAGCCCACTGTTTATTCAGACGGTTATCACGGGCAAGGTAAACAATGGACATGCCTCCACGTCCAATCTCCTTAAGAATTTCGTATTTTCCGTCCAGGACGGTTCCTACTTTTGTTGCTCCCGTTGTCATACCCGGTAACCTCGTAAATCCATTATCTCCAAACGATTATATCCGATCATATTGTTACACGCCATAAAACTTCGGCCTGCAACGCTCATTTTTCCTGTCATTCTGAACGAAGCGAAGAATCTTAACACGCTGTTCTTCATCGCTCCTTCGGATCTCAAAGAAATATTCAATCAGCTTGCTTTGATCACAGCTACAGTTATATTATCCGTCTCCCTTCTGCTCTTCACGATCTCCGTCAGGAAGACACAACCGTACTTCATATCCTCTTCGGAAATGCAGGCCATCGGACCAAGCTTCTCCACCATTTCATCATCAGAGATCTGATGACGGAAACCGTCGGAGCAGAGCAGGAAAACCGATCCTCTTCTGAGTTTTCCTTTTACAAAATCCGGTTCCACCACCGGAGACGCCCCTACACACTGCAGCAGTACACTGCGGCGCGGATCATACATCGCCTGTTCCCTGGTCATACGTCCCATTGCCACCTCACGGGCCACAAAGGTCTGATCATTTGTCAGCTGGCGAGACGCATCCTTGGTCATTTCGTAAATCCGGCTGTCTCCCACATGAACGATATAGAATTCATCCTGCATCATCAGGATTGCCGACACAGTAGTCCCCAGCATGATATGATTAGCAGCACCGTATTTCCCCAGCCGCCGGTTCTGAGTCTGAATGATGGAATACCAGTCATTCCGAAGGTCAGCCAGGGAAAATGTGCCTTCCAGAAGTGTATTTACAAATTCCTCGTCAAACCATTTACAGAAAGCATGGATAACTTCTTTGCTGGCCAGTTCACCTTTTGCCAGACCACCCATGCCGTCGCAAACGATTCCGAAGGCAACCTGTCCCATGGGAGAATCCACGATCCGGAGTGCCAGGGAGTCCTGATTCGTGTCCTTCCTGGTCCCGATATCTGTATTATAGGTTGCGATAAATTCCATTCTAATCTTCCTTTCGCAGGCGGAAAATCAACGTCTCGTCGCCAATCCGAACGATTGCGCCCCTCTTTAGGAGGACTTCTTCGTCAGGATTCAGGAACCTTCCGTCCACAGATACTCCGCCTGTTTCCTGCAGGTTCTTCAGATAATTCACACCATTTCGCCGGATCACCGTACAGGAAGGCTCATCCGAGCCGCTTCCCATGGGATAATCAGAGTGTCCTGCTGATCCTCCAATGGTAAATCCGCTTTCTGTGATCATGATCCTCTCATTTGTCTTCTGACGCAGGAAATTCGGTTCCGGTTTCATCGGAACATTCACAGCATCTGTAGGAGCAGACGGCGCCTGCGGTGTTTGCGGCGGTATCGGTGTATTTACAGGAGACTTCGGCATTTCGGGTGCTTTCGGTTCTTCCACTTTCCTGTCCATGAACATCATACCCTGCGGCATGTCCGGTGCCTTTGGCATTTCGGGTGCTTTCGGTGTCTCCTCTTTCCCATCCATAAACATCATACCCTGCGGCATGTCCGGTGCCTTTGGCGTCTCAGGTGCTTTCGGTGTCTCCTCTTTCCCATCCATAAACATCATACCCTGCGGCATATCCGGCGCTTTCAGCGTCTCCGCTTTCCCGTCCATGAACATCATACCCTGCGGCATGTCCGGTGCCTTTGGCATTTCGGGTGCTTTCGGTGTCTCCGTTTTTTCAGAGTTCTTCGGCATCTCGGGTGTCTTCGTAGCTTCAGGCTCTTTCAGCTGCTCCTGCGGAAGCGGAGCTACAGGCGAAACGTCCGTACGAGGTTGATTCATCGGTGACTGATCTTGCGAAGGCTGCCCCGTCGGTTTCTGACCCATTGGCGGCTGGCCCACCGGTCTTTGCCCCTGTGACGGCTGATTCTGTGGCATCTGGCCCATTGGCGGTTGGCCCACCGGTCTCTGCCCCTGTAGCGGCTGACCCATCACTGGCTGACCTACTGGTGGCCGGCCCGTCGGTTTCTGATTCATTGATGGCTGATCCATTGGCGGTTGGCCCACCGGTCTCTGCCCCTGTGACAGCTGACCCATCACTGGCTGACCTACTGGTGGCCGGCCCGTCGGTTTCTGACTCATTGATGGCTGATCCATTGGCGGTTGGCCCTTCGGTCTCTGCCCCTGTGACAGCTGACCCATCACTGGCTGACCTACTGGTGGCTGGCCAATTGGTTTCTGACTTTGTGACATCTGGCCCATCGGTGGTTGGCCAATTTGCGGTTGGCCCATCGGTCTCTGCCCCTGTGGCGGCTGACTCTCTGACATTTGACCCATTGGCAGCTGGCCCGTCGGTTTCTGACTCATTGATGGCTGAACCATCGGTGGTTGGCCCATCGGTCTCTGCCCCTGTGGCGGCTGACTCTGTAACATCTGGCCCATCGGAGGTTGACCCATCGGTCTCTGCCCCTGTGGCGGCTGACTCTGTGACATCTGGCCCATCGGCGGTTGACCCATCACCGGCTGGCCCATCGGTCTCTGCCCCTGTGGCGGCTGACTCTGTGACATCTGGCCTATTGGCGGTTGGCCCACCGGTCTCTGCCCCTGTGGCGGCTGGCTCTGTGACATCTGGCCCATCGGCGGTTGGCCCATCGGTCTCTGTCCCTGTGGCGGCTGACTCTGTGACATCTGACCCATCGGCGGTTGGCCCATCGGTGACTGTCCCATTGGTTTCTGCCCCTGTGACATTTGCCCCATCACGGGCATACCCATAGGAGGCTGACCTTGAGGTGCCTGACCCATCACCGGCATACCCATAGGAGGCTGACCTTGAGGTGCCTGGCCCATTGGCGGCATACCCATTGGCGGCATACCCATCGGCGGCTGACCCATCGGTGGCTGACTTGCAGCCCGATTTCTCATCACCTCCATACGATTCACCTTGGCCGGCGCACCCTGCGGTCCCTTTGGCAGTCTCACCATGGAGATCAGTTCTTCCACCAAGTATGACAGTCGCTCCAGATTAAACTGGTAAGCATTTAATTCCGTAATGATCCTTGCCACATAATTATCCCTGTCTGCCTCTTCAAACTTCATTCTGCTAAGCAGATTTCGGAAAAATTCAGGAATCTCCGAGAGATCCATACCTTCCTGCCTGACAGGAACCATCAGACATATCGGCTGAGCATTCGCGGGGTTCACGAAAATGTGATCCATATCCTTCAGCACATAACCTACCGGAACTCCCCTGCTTCCAACCGAAAAAATCCCGATCAGACCCTTAAGTATGGTCAAAACCTCCGCCTTGCCGTGCGGCTTCTGCACAAAAACAGTCAGAGACGGAAAATCCGGTGCGTTAAATGTCAGTCTGCGTCCGATCATCCCTTCTTCATATGACGGGATCAGCAAACTGGGGATCTGCGCCGTTTTAGCCCGTCCCAATGCCATATCATCCACTATATCCATCGCTTCCAGCTGGCAGCGAATGGTCTGAAAATTATTCATTTTCTCCACGTCAAAGCGAAAAGCCTTCATTTACTGCACCCTTCCTTCCCCTAAAGCGCCCTGCTGCTGCAAAACACGCAATCAGCCTGTCCTGCAGCAGCATAATAGCATATTCTTATATCAGCGAATTTAAAACTTAAACAGGAATTCCTCGTCACCCAGACGGATTCTGGAATTATTATTCAGAAGAACCTCCTCACCGTCCTCAAGCTGCTTTCCGTTCACATAGGTGTGATTTGTGGACTTATTGTCCTTGATATAGAAACCATCATCCTTTCTGGTAATGATGGCATGCTGTCTGGAGATCGCTCCGTTGCCGTCAACACGGTAATCCACACCACGGTTAGCCTTTCCGATCTTGAATACATTCTTCGTAATGATCGTTCTCTCCTCCGTGGTCTCACGGATCAGATACGGATTCACCTTGATATTTGAAGCACCCTGTACGATCTCAGGCTTTGCAGCCTCCTCGCCCGCCAGGACAGCTGTGTCTTCAGCCTTATTCTTCTTCTTATCTTCCTTTGCCGCCTTCTTTTCTTCCTTGGTTGACAGTCTTTCCGTATTTCCCCTCTCGCCTGTCTCTTCTACCACTTCAGCTTCATGAGCGGCATTCTGAATCAGTGCTGCACGGCTTACCTTTACACGGGCACCTGTATTTCTTGCTCCCCGGGTAGCCATTTTCGCTTCCTCAGCCAACTTCTTTGCCTTAGCAGCAAGCTCCTCGATGGTAGGCTCATGGTCTGCTTCCGGCTCTGCCTCTTCTTCCTTCTCTTCTTCAGCCACCGTTGCTTCGGTCAGTTCAACCTCGTCCTCTGCTTCTTCCTCTGCAGGTTCTTCCACTTCAACCTCTTCGTCCGAGATTTCTTCATCAGCTGCTTCCTCTGCCGTAGCCTCTTCTTCCTCGACTGCTTCTTCTGCGGCAGCCTCCTCTTCCTCGACTGCTTCCTCTGCAGCGTCTTCGGGCTCCGGAAGTTCCTCCTCCTCGTCGTCGCCAATCTCCGGAAGATCAGTTCCATCACCCAGATCCATCATAAAGCTGGAAATGTCCTTTTCTTCGGGAAGCTTTGCTTCATCTCCCGCATTCAGTACTTCGCCGGCATCCGTTGTGATTCCTTCCGCCTCCTCAAAGTCAATTCCGTCATCCTCCATCAGCGCTTCTGTCAATCCCACCAGGTTCCGGAGATTAAAACTGTCTCCGTTGATAAACGCCAGAAGAGTTCCCACATAGGAAAGATCCTCATTGATGTTATACTGGAAATTTGCGATCAGCTGACGGATAAATGCCTTAAATTCCGTAGCCACCGAAGCTTCACTTTCCACCGGAAGGCATATGAACTGCATTTCCAGCGAATCTCTGTCGATGTACATGAAATTCTTATGAAGCAGAATGTAGGACAAATGCAGTGCTTGCTCCTTGCAGCTGATGAGACCCAGTGCAATGTTCCGCAATACCTTCAGAACAATCTCCTTCTCCATCACTCCGGAAGTATATCTCTCCAATGATGTCTTTCCGGAAATATCATAGGTGAGATAATCGTAATCATCGTCCTGCTCAAAGATGACCCCGACCAGTTCCCTTACCGGCTGCTCCTCCATATAATCCAGCGTTTCCTCATCCAGCTCGCTTCCCTCGCCCATGATATAGGTGAGATACCGCTCACTTCCGATGTTCTTCGCATGAAAACTGAATCTTCTCATTGTCCCTCATCCTCCTGTATTTCTTTTCCCGTATGTGGGTAAGATTTTAATATGATTTCACCGGCTTCTCAGCCGAAAAGCTTCTCTGTCATTCAGGTTACTCGCCATTGTCATCATCTTCATCATCCACAATGCCGGCTTCCCTCTTCATGTCCTCCACGGTCTTGCCCCCGGAATTCACATGTTCCTCATAAGTCTCAAAGAAGGCATGCTCGCCTGTCTCCTCATTAACAACATGATAGTAATAATAATTATGCTCTGCCGGATTCAATACCGCCTTGATACATGCCAGTCCCGGATTGCAAATGGGGCCTGCCGGAAGGCCGTTATGAAGATAGGTATTGTACGGAGAATCCACCTCCAGGTCGCTATAAGTGACCGGTGCCTTATTATAAAGTCCCTTGGTGATGGGGTACAGTACCGTCGAGTCGATCTGCAGCATCATACCGTCTTTCAGACGGTTATTGATAACCCCGGCGATCACCGGTCTCTCTGCATCGATCATACACTCACGCTCGATCATGGACGCCATACAGAGAACCTCATAGGAATTGAGTCCCTTTTCCGTAGCCAGAGCCTCCAGATCACCCGAATAGTAAATGCGGAATGTGTCCAGCATCCAGTAAACCAGCGACTCCGCCGTTGTTTTCTCCGTGATATCATAAGTTGCGGGGAAGAGATAACCCTCCAGCCGGTAACGGACATCCACGCCTGCCGGCACATCCTCAAGATAGGGGAATTTTGCTTTTGTTACTGACTTGCAGGCATTAATGAAATCTGTCTTCGAACAAATGCCCTGTTCTTCACAACGTTCTGCGATCAGATCGATGGTAAAGCCCTCCGGAACCAGAAGCTTCTGCACAATGCCTTCGTCCTCATCGGCAACGGACATGATCTCCATCATCTGAAGCGTGTTCATACCCGTGTTGAGCGTGTATTTTCCATGCTTCAGTTTTCCACGATATTCCGAGTTCTGCAGGCGGTCCACAAAGGCCCCCTCAAACTGGATCAAACCCTTTTTATGTAATATACTTGCGATCTTTTTTGCCGAACTGTCTTCCGGAATCTCAACCGTAATATCCCGTCCCGGCCGAGTTGAGGTATCCGTCATCTCCGCCTGATAAGCAGCTCTGTATTCCTTAATCTCCGTCATCACGATCATCCCCAATGCCAGTGCTGCCACCAGAGCGATCGCCCACTTGATCAGTTTTACGGAGAATTTACCTGTCAACATCCCTTTTTGCTCCTCCCGATACCCTTCTGGTCCTCGTCCGATCCCCCATTTCGTCCGCAAAAGGGCATACTCCACCTACTTACAATTAATCCAAAATATCATAGCATTTTTCCATGAATTTTTCAAGGGTTATAGCGACGAATGATAGCCTTGCACTTTACGTGTGATAATGCTATCATTATGAGACCAATCCAAAGAAAGAAGGAAAAAAGAAGTGGCTAATCCAATCGTAACCATTACCATGGAAGACGGCGGCGAGATGAAACTGGAGCTCTATCCCGATATCGCGCCGAATACCGTCCGTAACTTCGTAAATCTGGTTCAGAAGGGTTTCTATAACGGACTCATCTTCCACCGCGTCATCAGCGGCTTCATGATCCAGGGCGGTGATCCCGACGGACGCGGATCCGGTGGTCCCGGCTACAGTATCCCCGGCGAATTCCGCAGCAACGGTTTCAAAAATGATCTGAAGCACACCACCGGTGTCCTTTCCATGGCACGTTCCATGCACCCGGACTCCGCCGGTTCCCAGTTCTTCATCATGCATCGTGACGCCCCGCACCTGGACGGCGAGTATGCTGCTTTCGGAAAGCTCATTTCCGGAGAGGACGTTCTGGAGCGCATTGCAACCACTAAGACCGGATGGGGCGATAAACCCGTCGTTCCTCAGGTCATGAAGACCGTTATCGTAGATACCTTCGGTGAGGATTATCCCGAGCCGGTGAAACTGGACCGGTAACAATCCGAAGGGAATCCCTTCTGTCATCCAAACCCCGCAGGGATGAAGGAACTCTCTGCATCACGTAAAATTCTTCGCCCGGAATGACACCTCTGTCACCTGAACCCCGCAGGGATGAAAAATCTCTGCTCACCCATAGTAAAAGCCCCGCGATTGCGGGGCTCTTATTGTATCTTCGCCAAAACGTCTATCGAATCCCTTTCTAACTCCGAAGGGACGCCTGTCCCGTTACGGCTTGATCCACATCGCAGGCCGAACCGAACAGTCGGTATTGTAAATGTAAAAGCTTGCGTAACCTGCTTCACCCAGGTTATTGACATAAGCAGCACGACGGGCATTTCCGCCGGGCGAACGCAGCCAGTACCAGCAGTTTCCGGAGAACTGCTTCAGGTCCGATGCATACGCGATGGAACTGAGGTCATAGGTCATGGCGTTATTGGCCTTTGCATAAGCCGTTGCCTTGCAGGGAGCCTTTTCATTGATCGTATATCCCTGAGTGCTCAGCTTACTTGCTCCGAAATACTTCTGCACCTCACCGATACTGAGCAGGAAAACCTTATCCTTTGTTGTATTTCCGCCCTTTACTCCGGTGAAGGGATTATCTTCATTCACAACCGTAGTCTGCAGGATCTTCGCCTGCTCAGCTGAAGTAAAGGCTGCATTCAGAAATGTGCTGTTCAGCCATTTTCTGAGTGCACAGTTTTCCCATGTCATATCCACATAACCCGCATTGTAGGACTGCCGCTCAATAGCATATCGGCTGACCACAAAAAGGCTTCCGTCCGATTTCTCATCCAGTACAAGCCATTCAATTGCTTCTTTGCCATTGGAGGAATTATTATCCTGCTCATACTTTCCAAAGGTAACGATACTTCCGACCTTACCCCCGGTACTGCCGGATCCCTCGGATACCATAACGCCATTCTGATCAAAGGTATAGCTTGTTCCGTCAATGGTCATGGTACCGGTTACCATGGCACCGTCCTTTCCGAAGTAATACCACTTGCCGCCAAGCTTCAGCCAGCCCTTTGCCATATAACCGTTAGCTCTGAAATAATACCACTTTCCGCCGTCCTCCAGCCATGAGCTCTTTGCATAGGTTCCGTCCGCATACGAATACCAGTATCCGCGTCCGTCTTTTTTCCAGGTTCCGGATGCAGCCACAACCGATCCGAATGTCTGGGGAAGAGCAAAAAGCAGGATCAGAAATGCGACCGTCCGCTTCTTCCACTTTTTCATATTTCTCCGAACCTCCTTCCTCTTTTCGGTATCATGGCTTCACCCAGATAGCGGGGCGTACCACGCCCGTATCGGGATCGATTCCGTCATAATCGAAACTGACATATCCGTTGCGATACACATAAGCCGCGTAATTGGAATACTGTCCCGGTGACCGCAGCCAGTACCAGCAATTGTCGGACCACCACTTTGTTCCGTAGCTTGCCTCTCCTCCGCGGGAAATGGCATACGCAGTCAGCGTACATGCTCTGGCACTGCTGTCTCCTCCGTCGTATTTTCCGCTGTCATCAACGAAATACTTCTTTGCCTCATCACTGCTGAGCAGGAATACCTTGTCATTCGTATTGCTTCCGCCCTTTGTTCCCCAGAAGAAATTATCTTCATTCACAACCGTTGTTGTTAAAACCTTTTCCTTCTCGGAAGCGGAAAATGCCGTATTATAAAAGGTTCCGTTCAGAAATCTCCTGATACTGCTCATATCCCAGGAAAAGGGGCCGAGTTTCTCATGATATGGCATGGCGTCCAGTCCGAAGCGGCTGATCAGCAGTATGCTGCCGTCCGACTTCTTATCCAGAACGATCCATTCAATCGCCTCCTGGCCGTTCGTTGCTACATTATCCTGTTCATAGCTTCCGAAGGTAACGAGATCGCCAACCTTTGCACCCGATACATCTGAGCTTCCGGATTCCAGGACACCGTTACTGTCGAAGCGATAGCTCTTCCCGGCAATGACAGTCGTTCCCGTTGCCATGGCTCCGTCATATCCGAAGTAGTAAGTTTTACCGGAAATCTGCTTCCAGCCGGTCTGGAGCACACCGTCGGATTCAAAATAAAACCATTTCTTCCCGATCTTTGTCCATCCCTTGCACAGCACACCGTTCGTCCCGAAGTAATACCACTTCACACCAATCTTTTTCCATTTGGTGGTCATGGTTCCGTCCGGTTCGAAATAATACCACTTTCCGTCGAGCTCCTTCCAACTGGAGATCCGATATCCGTAGGAGTTCATGTAGTACCATTTTCCTCCTTCTTCGATCCAGGTGTCCGTTGCATAGGTCCCATCGGAATACACGTAAAACCAGCCCCTGCTGTTCTGCTCCCACTTACCGCTTGCCGCCTCCACCGGCTGACTGCCGCCGGTTATTACCTGCGGTAAAAGAAAAGCAGTCATCAGCGATCCCAGAACCGCCTTCTTCCATTTTCTCATGCGCCAAATAACCTCCTTCCCTTTTTTCCCCTGTTCCGTCCATTTTTCTTCAGCAGAAAAGGACCCGGTTGTACTGTAGCCCCGCATTCCATCGAGGTATAATCCCCGCTTCACGAAGCACGTAAAATAGTATATCACAATATCAGGTTACTGTCAGTAACACATTGCTCACTTTTCAAAGTGCAGGACTTCCTTCCGCACATTCTCAAGGTGCCTCATATCGTTGAAAAGCTCCAGTCTGGGAATGACCACTTCGCTCTGCTCCGGCCAGAAGGCAAAAACAGAAACGGAACACACACCGTAGGGCAGCGTAGTCAGTACGAAGGGGAAGGGAAGATTCAGCACATGCGAAAAAACTACCGCCCCGGATCCCCCATGGGCAAAGAGAGCGATCGTTTCCTCGTGGTTTTCCCGGCAGACATAAAGGTTCCCGCTGCGATAGAGCCCATACCCCTCCAAAAAGGAATCAAAGCCATCCGCCACTTTCCGATACTCAGCAAGACACCGGTTATCACGGAAATACGGATGCTCCGCCCAGTCATAGCTGCCGGCATATTCCGGGTTCTCCGTCAGAAGCTTACATGCCAGTGTCCAGATGTGCCCGTCATATGGCACCTCCTGGGCCCCCGGTTTCGTTCCCCAGTCAATCTCATGCATGAAGGGCAGGGGTGTTACTGTGAGCCCCAATTGTTCTGCCGTACAGGCGGCGGTTTCCATGGCTCGCCCCATAGGTGAAGCAAAAATTGCGCTTATACCATCCTGCTTCAGTCTTTCCGCTGTACATTTTGCCTGCCGGATCCCATTTTCCGTCAGACAATCATGCTTATAATCCGGTTCCCCGTGCCGCACAAAGATCAGTCTCATCCTTTCCTCCCTGTTCTCATTTCTTTGTCGTGTCGTCTAACCCGCCTCCGTAAAAGCCTTCCCATGCTCATACAGGTTATTCCGCACAATCATTCACTACGGTTTCCGAAATACCGCCGTTACGGAAAATGTATCCATTCCCATTTCAGCATATGCCTCTCCGTCCATCGCCCTCATCAACTGCCTGCAGATATATAACCCGAGGCCGCTGCCCTTCACATTTTCCGCATTGCTTCCACGGTAGAAGGAGTCGAAAATGCTCGGCAGTTCCTTTTCCGGCAGATTACAGCCGGTATTTTCCACCGTTACCAGCCGACAGTCCTCTTCTTCCGAGAATCGGATGGTAATCCTCCTTCCGTCGCCATACTTCAGGGCATTTTCCATAAAGTTCTGCAGGACCTCCAAAGCCCGGTCAGGATCACCCTTCAGCATGCAGTCGGTGTATTTCCCGATCACAAATTCCGTATGGATCTGTTTAGCCTTTTCCCCGTACAGCGAATCTATTTTATGGATCACCTCGGACAGATACCACTCGCCATCCTGCACATGAAGCTGCAGGAAATCTTCCCGGGCAGCCTCCCGGATATCCTCTACATACTTCTCCAGTTCCTCCAGATTCCGTTCAATGCCCCGATGTGCTTCCTGTTTTTTCTCCTCTTCCTCATAGATTCCGCTTGCCAGTGCCTTATTATACAGCTTAATGGCGGAGAGAGGAGTCTTGATATCATGGGACATGGTGAGGACCAGCGTTTTTTTCTCCTTCTCCAGGGCCAGCTGCCGCTCCTTTTCCTCCTCCAGTTTCTCTCTCAGCATATCCATGCCCCAGAGATACCGGCCAAAGTAGCGATTCTTCTCCTCCTTCAGCGGTACAGACAGGTTTCCCTTGGAAAGCTCCACCGGAAGCTCGGAGAACTCCCGGAAGGGGTGAAGGATCTTTCTGTAAATGTAAATACTCGCGCCAACCGTCAGCAGCAAAACAAAGCCCCATATCAGATTGATCACCAGAATCCCTCTCCGGTTGCTTTGCGTAATCCGGTAGGTGATCCGATAAACCGTTCCGTCCGGCCCTATCGCGGCAGTAAATTCATCGTTGGTCATTTGGGCAGATAGAAAAGGCTCCACACCCGTCACATAACGACAGTCTGACAGATCCGGAATGTCTCCATGAGTGATCTGCCGGCACACCCGTTCGATTTCAACACGATATTCCCGGCCGACATTGCTATCCTGTACATGCAAAAAGAGGAAGTTGCTGCCGATAGCCAGCAGCACTTCCAGAAGAATAACCAGTATGACAATCAGTCCGGTCTTTCTCATGCAATATCCTTCCCGTTCCCTTCAAACCGATATCCGACGCCCCAGACCGTTAAAATATGCTTCGGTTTCCTGGGATTCTCTTCAATCTTCTCCCGCAGCCATTTGATATGAACGGTCAGTGTCTGCAGCTCCGAATCCGAATCGCTCCCCCATACCGCATTGAAAAGATATTCTTTTTTCAACGTGGTATTTTTATGCTCCATCAAAAGCTTCAGCAGCTCATACTCCTTTGCGGTGATCTCAACATGTCTGTCACCCACCATCAGGCTCTCCGTCACCGTATTCAAACGGATATCACCCTCCACCATCTCATCCAGCTCGAACTTCCGCTTGAAGATTCCCTTGATCTTTGCGA
>JAFXZW010000042.1 GCA_017541035.1 Eubacterium sp.
ATAAGCATATTGCATACGCTGCAGTTCGCCTCTCTCCAGCTTCTTTCCGTTTCTGTGCATTCCGTTCTGTTTTGCAAAATCCATGTCCGACTTGAGGGAATTCATATCTCTCTGACGGCCACGTTCTCTTGCATGCTTAACAGTTTCGGGATCCTGTGATTTATCATGCTCCTTGGAGAAGCCGGCCGCTTCCGCCGCACCCCGGAGTGCTCTTCCGACGGATGACAGCCCGGTTGCATCAGCAAGCTTTCCTCCCCACTTCGCTCCGAAATTCTTTGCAGCACCGCCGATGCCACCGGCCACACCAGTAGCCGCACCCTTAACCTTTTCAGCTACCTTGCCGCCGATACTGCTTGCACTTGCGGATTCAAGTGCCCGGCCTACGGAGCTGTTTGTAACCTTGTCGCGTACATCACCTGCAAGGACTGCCTGATAACCTGCATTGTCTGCAAGAATACCCGTGAAGATACCGTTTATCTTATTAACACCCGTCATTCCGCCATATGTGATGATAGCTTTGACGATAACATTCAGAAGCGAATTATCAGATATCTGAAGTGTCGGATTCCATATAATCGGCAGGAACATCAGCAGGAGCCTCATGGACAGCACCATACCTACCACACCCAGAAGCTGAACGATAAATGCCGTGATCCACTGTTTGAATTTACCCCCGTCATCCAGCGGCATTGCCGAAATAACAAGAGGAGAAGCAATATACAGTGCAAGAAGGTTAAAGATACGAACCGCGCAGGTAATGATGATCACCAGCATTTCCATCAGCATACCGATGGACACAGCATACACCAGTATGTAGTTCATCTTTGTCGGGCTGGGATCAAATACCTCCTTTACCTGCTCCCAGCTGTAAATGCTCTTCTCACCGGTATAGAACGGCTGACGGACGGAGTCAAAGAAACTCGGATTCCGGTTGTACACCCCGTTTCGTGCTGCCGCATTATCACCTATGGTCCCCATGGTACCGATCAGGAACATGATGCGGTCTATCGGAACATTATCATCCTTATTGGTCAGATCCACTTCGGTTCGATATGAAGTGAGTACCCGCATTGTCCTGTGGGCCCTCAGGATTTCCATACAGTTGAGGATGGCATTCGTCAGACCATCGTCATACGTATCCATCGGTGCTTCCAGAGTATAATCATAGGCTGTTCCCAGCTGTTCGATAAGACTCTGCCACGTGGCTTCTTCCTTGTTATTCTCGTCGTAGGAAACATAATGGAAATCAAATACCGACACTCCATTCGTTTTCTCCCCCAACAGCTGAAGATCACCCCGTATGTCATTATAGCAGGCATTCAGATTATATCGCGATCGGTACGATGGGTTCAGGGAGTAATTCCCCAAAGTGTTAATGATACGTCCCATCGCCGCATACTGTTTATCCGTAAAAACAATGGAGCTGTTATCCGGCAGATAACGACGTGAGTTTTTGATTGCCGAACTCACCGATTGTGTCAGCCTGCTTGCAGCCGTTATGGCCACAAGTATAATGGCATTCATTCCGACGATCAGAAGTACGCTTTTCAGAAGGTTTCCCAGGATCGTTCCCAGGGTTATTCCCTGCTGCTTGCCTCTCAGATCTCCTATTCTTCTGATAACGGCAACCACCGCAAATGCTATTGCGATAACAATTCCGACAAGAGCGATACCTGTATAGATTCCCCGGATGGTATCATGACTGAAGAAAACATCGATCAGAGTAGTGTCCTTGGTATTATATTTGACCGTGCGTTCACCGGTAAAGATCATCATCGTATCTTCGACGAGAGCAATAAATCGAAGAATAAGTGTTTCAAGCCAATAGAGCAGCCTGAAAAAAATATTTTCGACCATCTGTTCAAACCAGTTTTTAATTGAGTCGATTGCATCTGAAATTATACTGTAATTCATATTTCACACTCCAGACTCATACTGCTCTCGAAGGCACATCGATGCTTATCTTACTCTCAATCGTTTTCTTGCTATGATCAACGCGACTGTCACTCCGACGATGGCCAGAATGATTGCAAAGACAAACAGTGCCGCGTTAAAGTTCAGATACAGAAGTATCCTGAAATCCTTTTCAATAAAGTTCCCTGCCTCATCCGTGATCACTGCGTGATAGGAACCGGTCTCGGACACCTGATTATCCTCGTCCAGAGTAACCTGCTCCTCACCGTCATAGGTAATGGTAACCTTGTCTGTCTTTTCCATTCCGACAAAGGTTACAGGTCCCCTGGCTTCATTATCCTCGTCAAGCCCCAGAAAAGTAACAGCCGGTGGGGTATGATCGATCTCAACGTCCAGCTTGTATTCCTTGGAATTTGCCGAACAGAAATAATTGACAACATACTTTCCTTCTTTTGTGAAATCAACCGCCCCTTCCTGATGGGATATGTCTTCCCCGTTGTAGCTGAGCCGTCGGACGGAAAATCCACCCGGAAGCAGATACCTGTTGAGTTTTCCGGTTATGGAATTCACGATCTGGAAGGAAAGAAGCTGTGTTTCACTGTTATCAACCTTTGTTACCACAACATAGTTACCCGGGTCCTCAATCTCCGCCGGTATATCGGACATGCTTTCGCCATCCTTGAACACAGCGATATTTACCTCTCCGTCTTTGGAGAGCACAACCCCATCGGTTACGATCATGCCGTCAGCTATACTGCAGCGGATGGTTGCATCACCGGCAGTATAGATATACCTGTCGTCTTTACGATCATAGGTTACGCCTGCCGCGATCTGTACAAGCTGATCTTCCGTGTCTCCCGAACCGGTGACCGGATCTCCAGTGATAATATCAACGGGGCCGGTATAACCGATATCAAACTCTGTCGTCGTCCCCTCGTCCTCCGGTTCGGCAAAAACCGTTGTTCCCGAAAGCAGGCTTGCGAAAAGGATAAAGGTTGCGGTTATGACTTTTATTTTCATATCCTGCTCCTAAAGCTATGCACTCTCATCCTCGGTATCTCCGTCACCGAGTATCAGCCTGTTGCGTATCTCCAGATCATAATATACCTCGTCCGCCCTGAACATCTGGCTTCTGAGTTCATCCATATTCATACGTCCCAAATGGTAGTACGGACATTTATAACTGGGCGTATACTGCGTCTTCAGCGGATAGTTGCCAAATGTAACGATGATGGCATTTCCGGTACTCTCCTTGTTGTTCAGTATCTGCAGCTCCGAAGGATAGATCAGCGGGCGGACCTGCGTCTGCGTGGACAGGTTCAGCTCGCCGGCCTTTGCTCCGACTGACGAAGAGGTTGACTGGGTACGTACCGTCATATTTCCGCAAAGCTTGGAGAATTCCTCGCAGGTACCGATATCATTGGATCCGATGAACATCTTCATACCGCAGTTGGACTTAACGATATCCGCAACCTTCTCCCCGTAAACATTGTTCAGCTGTGCATAGGACTGCACTACCATGTTGAACCAGATCTTACGGGAACGTCCTACGGTGATCATCTTGTCGAACTTCTCGATACGCGGCATATTTCCAAACTCATCAAGGATGAAATATACATTTCGGGGGAGAGAAAGATCTTCTCTCATGGAAGCAACCTTGATCAGTGCTTTATACATGCAGAGAACAAATACCGCCGCAAGTCCGTGACGGGTATCCTTCTCATCCGGTATCTTCAGGAAAAGAGCTGTCGGCTGATCGGCGAATTTTTCCGGTTCCACATCCGTAGCGGATGTGAGGCCGCAGAGTCCGCGATCATTAAACATATTCAGCTTATCGAAGGTAATGGACATATAGGATGAAAGGGTCGTATCCGCTGCGGACATAACCTGTCTGGACAGGGTAAATGCCTGTGACAGCTTGCTCCGTCCGTCAAAATATGCCTTCAGTGCAGCAAACTCATCCTCTGAATTCGTAAGCGCCTTGTTGATGTTGAAGAAGTTGAACTTCTCCTTCGTCATGCCAAGTCGCTCATCCTCCGAATCCTCTAGCATGGCGATACATGTAGCCATGATAATGGATCTTGCACCCTTCTCCCATACCGGATCCTTTTCATTCTCCACAGGACAGATGACTGAGATCAGATCGTTCAGGTCCTCATACATATCGTCGTAATATTTCTGACGTGTAACTGCCACATCATCTCTACAATGCGTGAGATCCGAATAAGCCTTTCCCCGCCATTCCACCCAGGGCTCGCCGTCCTCAGCGTCACCGTCGGGACGTTCCAGCTCCGGATAGTCCTCCATACTGTCCTTATGGAGTCTGATCTCCTTGCCCGCCTTTACATACTCCTGATACAGATCCCAGATACCCTCCAGCGGATTCCAGCGGGAAGATGAATACGTATCCCTAAGATCCAGCAGTAGCACCTTATATCCACGATCCTGCAGATATTTGGAATGGAGATCGAAAAGCTCTCCCTTGGGATCCGTCATGATCATGGAGCTCCCCGCAGTTGTTGCCGCCAGAAGCTGGATCATGGGGTTGATAAATGTGGTCGTCTTACCGGAACCGGTAGCACCGATAACCAGCGAGTGTGCTCCTGAATAAAAATTCACCTGAAGATGATTCTTCTTATCCAGTACCGCACGAACCGGAATTCCGTCCTGGTTGACCTTGTTCAGTTCTTCGTAGACATGCTCCGGAAAGTATTTATCTCTCTCCTCATTGGTCAGAAATCTGCTGTTTTCAAGAGAACCCTCTACAACATCCAGATCTCTTTTCCCCTTCAGAAGTTTTCCGGACTTCTCGAAGATGTAGTAATCAAGATTATTACCGGAAAGCAGAAATACCAATCCCAAAGCAAGGGCCGCCACCATTCCGTACAACCAGGTACGGAATTCCAGGAACAATCCGGGGTCAAATCCCCATTCCTGACCATTGGCTATCTTGGGAATGCATATGATCAGTGTTCTGATCACAAAACCGGCTACCGCAGATGTCAGGATAAAAATACCGATATTCAGTATGATTCTTTGCTTTTTCGACAGTTTTTTCATGCTAACCTCTCAAACAACCGGCAATTCTCTGTTGCAAATAAATCCACCATATTACTGCAAAGGGGAATATGGTTATTGCCATATTCCCTCTGCACTCTCTCTCATTTATGAAAATTCAATACTACTATTTTGTTGTGGCTGCTGTTGTTGTTGCAGTTGTGCCTACCATCCAGTTTGTCAGAGGTCCAATGGAGAGCTTAAGAACAACTACAAGTACGAAAATAAGGAGATATCCGATGATAGCTGTCTTAAGTGCCTGCTTACGCTTTTCTCTTTCCTGCGGCTCTTCAGCAGTTGCATACTTAACACCCAGGATGATGCAGAAGATAACTCCACCAGCGCCTACCAGCAGCATCAGCGGGTTAACCAGCTTATTGATCAGATCCAGTACCGGGTGAACCGCCGGATCCAGATTCGGGCCATCGGCAAATGCCGTATCTGTAAATGTAAGGGTTACCGCAAGCGCCAGAAACGCGATTGCCGCGATCTTTATAAACAGAACCGCTTTTTTATTTTTGGAAATATTTCTGATCATTTCCGTTACTTTTCCTACCGCTACCTGATTCATTTCATTCATCTTTTCTTCCTCCTGTGTCTCTCTTTTTTTATAATGGATTGATTTGCTTTCGACTGTTTGTCTCTTGCTTATGTGTCGATTATAGCATAACATGTATAACAAAAGCGCAACAAAAAACGGGTAATTTTTATAAAAATTATTTATTTTTTATAGCCTTCATTTCCGGGATCCGGATCGTTGCCACGGTCCCTTTTTCCGAGTTCTCGATGGACAATTCCCCTTCACAGAGCAGCTGCAGCCTGGTGCGCACGTTATCCGTTCCCACGCTCTTATAGGATTTCTGAGTGGGAAGCCTTGTTTTTTTTCCGTGGCCGTCATCCGACACATATAATTCAATGTAGCCTTTATTAATACGGCTCCCGATTCTTATCTTCTCGCCTTCCTCGCTCATCCCGATCCCGTACTGGATCGCATTTTCCACCAGGGGTTGAAGCGTCAGTGGCGGAAGAAAGAAGTCCGTCACCTCAAAATCCTTTTCCACCTCAAAATGTCTGGAGGGAAGGATATTCGCCAGATCGATATACATTTCCACATGCTCCAGTTCCTCTGAGAAGGGGATCATGCTCTCTCCCGTCAGTGCCTGGAACTTCTTTCGAAGATAACCCGAAAAATTCAGGATTGCCGGTTTCACCGCCTCCATATCCTCGTCGCACAACAGAGTGATCTGCTGAAGGGAGTTGTAGATAAAATGAGGATGGATCTGCTCCATCAGCAGTGAGACGCGTTTCTCGGAAAGCTCAGCCTTACTCTGCAGGATCTCCCGGTCCGTATCCAGCTGATAACAGAAGAATACTACCGTCAGCTGAAGGATGATCGCAAAGCCCATCACATCTATCCTGCTGTCCACCATGCTGCTGAATACGGCAAAAACAGGGAATGCATTACCGAACAGGAAGCCCGCGCTTTCAAGGATGCTCTTTGAGGAAATGAGCAGCATAACGAGGACAACCAGGTACTGTGAGAGAAATGCGATATTCATCAGAAGGGGATTTGCCCGGAAAATGGTGATCGCACTGACAAGAACAGCCATAAGGAACTGGATCATGGACCAGAAACGGCCATCCCATTCTTCTCCTTCGTCGCGCTCCGTCTCCATAAAATACAGACTGAACAGCGGAGCGGTAAGTGCATACAGCATTCTGGAAAAAACCGTATAAATGCTGCTCCTTTCCGCACTCATATCATATTCCGCGATCTGGAACATCAGTCCGGTCAAAGCAACGCAGACCGCAGCCATCAGCCATCCCATTCTTACCCTGCGGTTACGGATCTTAAAAGAAACGAATAATCCGATGAAGGCCACTACCACCGCAACAAAGGCAAGCACCATATTGACAAGCATAAAAGCCGTGTCCGAAAAGGCCGGATCGATCTTTATCTGCATGTGATCCGTCACCTCCTCCGATTATAGCAGTACATATAAAACTCATAGCAGAAGCTTCGCAGTCTTAACGTCAGTGGAATGACGGATAACAGAAAGAGAAACGTAAACGCAAGAGAGAGATACCTCACGAATGTTGCCTCTTCATTCTTCATCTGCAGAATGAATAATTCCAGCAATAGCTTCGCCATCATCAGCAGGATAACGCCTGCTGTCCAGATACTGCGTATCTTCTGGCAGCTTTTCACTTCTTTTTCGCTGTTTTCCCGAATCCCTCTATAGAAACCGGTCATTCCGTTGATCAGAAAGACAACTCCCAGAAGAATGAAAATGAGAGGGAGCTCGGAAACGGCCAGTACTCCGGCCCCGGTCATGCCACCCGGATCCAGTCTGTAATCAATCCACTCCACAACCCTGACGAGGACTTCCATCGTAATAAAGCCGAGGAACATGGTGCTGGCCACATCGATCCAGACCGTAGTATCCGCCAGACGATACAGAAAGACAAAACATGCCACTCCCAGAATGTATTCTATCAGCATACAGGCAAGAGGAAAACCTCCTGCCGCCCGGAAAAGGGTCATGCCCGAAAGCCCCTCCTGCGGATGTACGGTCATGGCCGATACGCCTACCCGTACCGCCATGACAAAGAGCATTGCCGGGATAAAATATGCTACGCTGCGTATGGAATTATAATCTGTGGTTTCCCGCATAGCCCTGTATCCCCTCTCAGCCGGAAATGAGGCACGATGCCAGCCCGGCAACCTCATCATGCACATGATTACCGTTACATTGTGAGTTCTAAGGCTTCATGATCAGTTCTCCCAGTGTCATCTCCGCCCAGGAATATTGGATCATGTATTCACCCATAAAAGAATTAACCGCTACACTGTCGCCCTTCAGATAATCCAGATAATCACAGTCAAGAAGCGAGCAGTCCACGCCATAAGCATTCCAGCCCTTCAGAAGAACCTTCTCCGCCCCGACCTTTGCCAGATCTTCTCTTAGTCCGGACAGAAAAACCCGGAGCTGTTTCTTCGCACCGGAATCGTCATCCCGTTCTTCGAACAAAAGACCGCTTAGCTCGCCCACGGAGCACATGGCCCCCCGTCTGTCGATCAGTGCAGCCAGAACCTCTTTGCTCTTGCTCCTTTTGAAACGTACCGGTGCTTCATTTGTATCGAACACTTCAAAATTCCCGAAACACTGCACACGAAGGAGACCTGTCCTTTTCTTCTGGGCCTTGGCAATGGGCTCTCTCAGGTTCTGAAGCTCACGCTCCAGGTCCTCTTTACTGAAGGGTTTCAGGATAAAGCCGCTGGCATGCAGCTGGAATGACTGATATGCGAATCTTTCATGCCCCGTCACGAAAATGATGTTGGTTCGCGGCGAAACCTTCTTGATCTCCATGGACAGCTCGAGCCCGGACATTCCCGGCATCTCAATGTCCAGCCAGGCCACATCAGGATGCTGCTTTTTTGCGAAAGCAAGAGCTTTTTTGATATCCGAAAAAGGAGAATGCGTTCCCTCGGGATCGATCTCCTTCATAAGCCTTGCGATCTCTTCTGCGGTATTGATTTGATCATCTACGGAAATGGTAATCATATGCAGTTCCTCCTAGGCTTAAAATAGTAGACATAACTATTGGGAGTATATCATACTCCGGAAGGATTTTCCAGCATATAATACACTCCCATAACGCGTTTTTCTTTGCAAAACAAAGGGGTTATCCAAGGGTTCTCCCTGCAGGTTTCTGCACCTTGGCTGTCTTCGGTGTTTTATTCGTTACTGCCTCTTTCTGTTTCGGCCTGTCAATTTCCTTTGCTTCCTTATTCTCGGATGTCACTCCGGCCTTTTTCTCAATCGCACGCTGCTCGTAAAGCTTCAGATCGATCAGAAGCCCGGCCTTCCGCTCTGTCCCGCGTTCCTGCCCGTTTCCGACCACCCTCTCCACAAACTGCTTCGGCGAATACTGATCATACCCGTTCCCACGGATATATTTGAGAAACCGATTTCGAAGAGCCCTTTCTTTTCCTGCATCGCTTAACTCATTCAGGATCGGATTCTCCGGTGCCATCGTCCTCTCCACGCGATCAAGCCCTATCTTTCTTGCTTCCCGAATGGCAGCCGTTTTGGATGTGTACTGATTTTGGGCAACGGCATAGTTTCTGAGTCCTTCCTCATTTGCCTGATAGGAATCCAGCATTTTCTTATCCTGAATAAACTGCGCTCTTTTTTCGGCATCAGCAGGCGCTTCCTGAGCCATCAGTTCCCTTTCACGGGTCAGAGCCTTATTCAGCTTCGTTCTTCTGTCCGCGTTATCATAGCCTCCCGGCAAGTCATTTGCCAAATGATCACGAATATACTGCTCATGCTTTGTTATCAGGGCATTCTCATATTTCTCATTGTTGGTCCTCAGAATATCTGCGATCTTGTCCATACTTTCAATCATGGTATTCCGGATATTTTTCTCGGCATTCCGGATATCCTCATGGCTTCCCTTCAGCAGCGGCATCTGATTACCATCGCGCAGCATCCCTTCAAACTCTTTATATTTCGTCGTATCCTTCAACGCATTTATGCGGGCTTTGTCATATATCTCCTTTGCCTGTTCAAGCTCCACCGCACTTCTTTGTTTGATTGCCTGAATCTTCTCCTTATATTCCGGCTTTGACTTCATTTCCGCATCCAGACTCGTTCTGGCCTCCTCCAGGTAACGATCCATCAGCATATCCACATAATTACGCTCTTTTTCCCGAATACCCCAGGCATTCGCCGCAGGTTTTTTCCCATCCTCGTTCCAGCGTTCCGCGAGGCAGCTGTTCACGGCTCTGGCGCCTCTGTTCTTGATCTTTTTGATCATTTCCGGCTTAAGGCCATATTCCATTGCCTTTTTCATCAGCTCCGGATCCCGCTCCAGCATGCCCTTCATACGAAGTCCCATTTCAGACGCGTAAAGCTGCATCGTTTTATCTTTTTCAAACCGTCCACCCGAGATGATCGCCGAAAGATTTTTAATCCCGTTTGCGATCAGTCTCGCCAGCTCATCCTTATTTCCGGCCGCATAATTAAGCATGGCTACTTTTGCCAGTGCTCTGGATCTCTGAATTCCAACGATATCCCCCGGCAGGCTCTGATGATTTGCATGGATGATATTGAAAAGGGTCTGGCCGGCATAATAATCCATCTTTTCCCGAGTCGTATAACGCACCTCCGGATCACCTGTTTTCCACTGATCCTGCAGAGCGTCAGGCGTTGTAGAGGCTGCGATGGAAAGAGCCACAAAATCCTTCTCCGAAAGAGGGTTAGGCATATTTCCGCTTCCGATTTTGGCAAAGGGATTCTCCATGTTAAGAAGCGTATTGATCCCTTCAACATTGGCGAATTCCTGATTCGTACGGGGCTTTGTTCCGAAAAGCGACTCCAGACGGTTCAGGATCGGTTTATTTTTTTCGGGAATGTACAGACGATCCTTTGTGCTTGCATCCTGCGCCCCCTGGGGATCCTTCTCATAAGAAACCAGCTCCTTCAGAAAATGATTAAAAAGGACTTTTCTTTCTTCATCCCGCTGGAGGATGCCCTTTGGATTCTCTCTTCCCTTCAGCATCAGAGATATTTCCGAGAAAAAATCATACACATCCAGCATGGCATCAATTCTGTTCTGCTCATACTCAGCCTTTCCCGGATCATTTTTCTGGAGCAGATTCCTTTCCATCTCCTTCTGCTTGTCGGACAGATATTTCCTTGAAAGCCTTGTCACATTATCAACAGCCGTGACAAACTTCTTCACATCCTCTTCCCTGAGGCCACGTCTCCCCATCTGATCATCAAACCTGCCCGCATACTTTCTCACGGTCTGCAGACTGCCGATCACATCCTTGTAAGCGTTATTCTTTCCCGGCAGATACCAGGGATTAACCGTTTCCATCTTCTCCAGTAATACATTTGCCGTCGCATTAATCTTGGAGTACGTATAGTAATTCTTCAATTCCTCCGCTCTTGCTTTTTCCTTATTTGCGATAAGCTTCTTCTCGCGTAACAGTCGTTTCCGCTCCTCGCTCCGGAAATGACTTTGAAATACCTTCCGGAAAGCGTTCTTCGCTTCTCCTCCCGTAGTAAGAAGAGAGTCATCCATCGTCTGTGAAATAATGATCCTGTCGTCTTTGCTGTTTTCCGCAGCTTTATTGGCCTGAAGCTTCCGCTGCATTTCCGGCTCTGCCATTTCCGGATCCTTCTTATCCGGTCCTATGTTGTAAATGTTCCGATCGGCTTCATCCAGTTTCTCCTCTTCTGCCGGATCCCGTTTTGCGGCCATTTTCTTCAGATATTCCACATTCAGATCTTTGGGAAGATATACCTTCTCTGCCATCTGAACGCCGGCTTTACCATAGAAATTTTTCCCGGACCGATCTAAAACAACATTCTCATCCTCTGAGGGACGTACTACCGTAAAGCCCATCCTTTTCAGTTTATGTCCGTCCCCGGTTCCCATTGCTTCCCGCATGGCCAGGGGTTGCTGCGTAACCGTTCCGTCGTCCTTCAGGTAGACATACTCACTGGGGACGCCGTGAAGTGTTTTATTATCCTTCGCAAGCTTGATATCCGAAAGCCAGTTGATCTCGATAGACTGCGGTCTTCCGTTGAAAAAAGACTTCTCCACCAGGCTTTTCAGAGGTGCCGTCAGTGTCTGATCCGGATTTCCGTTATGCTCCTTCCTCTCTCTGGAATCCTTAAACTTAACGGTATCGCCATCCAAACCGATGATGGTGATATAATGACCCGGTGTGAAAAAAGCAACCGGTGAACGATCCACCCGAAGGGCATGATCGATCTGCTTTTTCAGAAGATTCACGGCATTCGCCGTATATTGAGCAGCATTTACACCGTCTTTCTCATTTCCGATGGAATGATTCTGAATCTCAAGGGTATGCAGCATGGAGTTCGGAGCAAACTTCAGAATGGAATCGGCATTGTCCAAAACGCTCTTATTGTCATCCCTGCTATAATTCGCATCCACCTCATCATTGTTATTAACCACTTCATCCCCGGAAATGTCCGGACGATATGCGCGTATCTCCTCCTGCGTTACATTCGCAATTCCCCGGCTCGATGCCATCATGGCGCCCGAACAGGACCAGCATCCGGTTCCGCTGGTCTGGAAAGCCGTCTGGTGTACATCAAGCTCTATCCCATTTTCATTTTCAGTAAGAACCGGCTTTGCCCCCAGTTCGTTCACCGCTGCGAGATTCTGCTGTATCGAAGCATTGATCTCCTCAACCCGGCGCGTCGCATCACGGTGATGGATAAGCATCTCCCGCTGACGATATGTCAGCTTTTCGGCCTCATTCTGCTTTTTCTCATCTGCCTCCAGATACTCGTTGATTTTCTGAACATTACCGGTATTTCTGATTGCCGGGTCGATGTTCTCCATACCGGGAGGATATTCATAGAGTCTGGCCGACCCGTCAACCGCATCCCTGTACTCTTTGCTTATGCTTTCCGGAGTTCCTTCGATATACTTCTTCAGAACATCCTCATGCTTCATATTCGGGTCGTCCAGAAACAGAGTTTCATACTCAAAAAAGCCCGGCCATTTGAACGCAAGATTCGGATCGTTCTGACCATTTTGGATCTCCCATTGTGCCTTGTACGCAGCCAGCGGAAGAGAAAAGGGATCCTTTTCACTTATTCTGCCGAGAATCTTTCCATCATTTTCAAGTTCTTTCTCAACATCCGAAAAAACCCCGGCATCCGGATCAGCCTTTTCTTCATCCGTAGTGAAAATAATCTCCTTCGTCGTTTGCATCATCGTTTTCGACAGATCATAGAGATTATTCAGCTCAAACAGATTCCTTTCCGTCAGCTTCCTGTATTCTTTCTTCGGATTCTCCCGGACAGGAGTATAGTGGCTTTTCAGCTCATTCTGCAAGGCCCGCAAATATGTGATCAGGGTCTGGACGTAGACCGTTTTTTCGCTTCCTTCATCCAGTTTTTTCTGGTACGCTTCCATCTGAATGATCTGCGCGTCCAGATTCTTATATGATTCCAATTCATGATAAAAATCCATGCCGTTACCTCCAACCGTTTCGATCCCGTCTGCCGAATGAACGAATCTGCCTGCGCCTCATATGCAGACCGGTTTTATGATATATGTCCTTTTCTTAATGCGCTCTTATCGTTATTGTTGACGGTACTCTGTCTTGCTTCCTTAACAGGTTCTGCTTTCTTCTGCTTGTCCTTCTGCTTATCCTTCTGCTTATCCCTCCGCTTTTTCATCTTGCTGTAAACCTGTTTGGCAACATTCTTTTCAAAATCAAATGCCAGGAAGCGATATACATTCTCCTTTATATCCTTTTCCCGGATCAGCGGATTAATGGTTTTCCTGAATTCCTCTGTTTCCGAAAGCTCCTTTGCCAGATCCTGGAATTTTGCCTGACTGACTCCCTTTTTCATTTTGTCGTAGTAATACCTGGGTTCTCCTTCCGGTCTCCGCAGATCATCCAGCAACATCTGATACAGGACCAGATATGCAAGGGCTTCCCGTATCATAGGAAGATCGTCCTTCTTCAGAGGCGCGTCACCATCCAGCTTTTCCAGAAGGTTCTGTGTTTCTTCGACTGTCCATACCGCTGTACTGGAACGAAGATCTCCTCCGCCTGCCCTCATGACAGCCTTAACGGATTCAAATTCTTCTTTTGTTAATTCACGATCTGCCATTTCCCGGCGGAAAGTTTTCTTGTCCATCCGTCTCAGCTTTGCAATGGCGTTTTTACGATTCTGAATAGCCACATTTTCCTGAATGATCGCCGGACGTTCATTGGCCGGAAGCTGCTGATAGACTGTCCACCGTTCCATCCTGCGACGAAGATCATTATTTCTCGCAAGCACTGAATCCCGCTTCAGCTGATTAATGGCCGGGCCGACAAGCATCTGGGATCTTTCATACAAAATACCGCAGTCTATGAAACGCTTATCCTCCGGCTTATATTTGAGAAGCTCGCTCATTCTGCCGGTGCTGTACTTCTCCATCTTGTCTATCAGAGCCTTCTCTCTTTCCACCAGCTCTTTGGTAAAGCCGTTTCCTTTTTCAAAACTGTCCTCTTCCAGAATGTACTTTTTCTGAAGCTCTCTGGTGATCCTGCTCAGTTCCCTGATCTCCTTCAGTACTTCCCGGAAATACTCTTTGTCCTCCTCTGTCCCGACTGTACTGTCCTTTGCAAGAATCGTTTCCTCAATAAACTGTTCGTTTCTGGACAAGGCAAACTCATATCCGTTATTCTGCTTCAGGTATTCCCGGAACTTTTCCTCGTTCTGCTCGAAATTATCACCCAGGGCAATACCCGCCTGATCCATTTCCCTTGTCATCATTTCTTCGTATTCATCACGGAATTCCCGTTCCTCACGCAGAAGCTTCTGGGGATCCTCCATAGCCATTTGACGAAGTTCTTCATCAGCCATGATATCCTCCAGTTCATTTTGCTGAACAAATCGGAATTCTCCGGAATCAAGCAAGGCATCAAAAAGCGTTTCAAAGGATTTCTTTTGGGGAGTTTCTTCCGTTTTTCCATATTCCCTCGTCTGGCGAAGACTCTCATTGATTGCTCCTACCAGCATGGCAAGTCCCACAGCCTTAACGATCTTTCTTTTCTCTTCTTCCGTCTTCGCCTGCTTCAGTGTTTCCTCGACTTCCTGTTTCATGGATTTGATAAGGCTCAGATTCTGTCTTATCATGCCCAGCTCCTTCTGCACATCAAGAGGAAGCTCTCCTGTTTCCGGATCTCCGGCAGCCATAAGCTCTTCCTGGCGTTTTTCAAGCTGAATGATAGTTTTCTCTATCATATTGAGCATATACTTCGCATCCTTTTCATTTTTCCCCATGAACAGATCCTCCTGTTTAAGAAAGGGATATTACCGGTACCGGCAATATCCCTTAGATCCTGCATATGAACAGTTTTTTTGGCGGAAGTCTGCCGCCGGAACTTCCCGCCGGTTTTAATATTTCTCTGTTTCAGCCTTCATGCCTGTTCCGAATGATCGTATCACTGTCGCAGAACCGTCACATCTCCTATGGCTGTTGCGTTGTTCCATCCGTTTTTCCTTCGGAACCGGCCGCAGGGTTATTTTGAATTCTGCTGTCATTATTTCCTTCGATAACAGAGGACGTATCGTCTGTGCTATCCGTGGAAGGAATTGTACTGTCCGCAGATGATGTTTCGCTTGACGGGGTTTCGGTGTTATCTTTCTTCGGAGTATCTGTCTCGGTTTCCGTATTTTCCTCTGTCACCGGTTCCGGACTTTCCACAACCACATAGAGCGTATCCTTCAACTCAAAGTTTTCTGTCGGCGAGATCTCAAGTCTGTATCTGGATCCGCCGCTCTCTGCGGGAACTGTGAAATCAAATCCGCCGATTGTCAGGTAGGATACCGTTGAAGCCGTAACATTTTCATCGGCGAGATCACCCATCTTATACGCACCGACGCTGATTCCTGCCGTCGAATTCTCCACCTTCACCTTCACTTTGACAACATCTCCGGGCTTTACCGTCACCATACCATGATGATCCGTCAAAGCCACATCACTTGCTCCGTTGACGGAGAATGCGCTGGAAATGGTAATCGCTTCATTTTCCACGGATACATAAATGGCATCCACAAGGTCCGGCGCCTCAACCGGTGAAATATCAATCCGGTATACAAGAAGACCTCCGGTCAGATTCTTGGGCACCTTGAAATGAAAGCTTCTGGTCATATCAAAGATTTCTATGGTATCCGCCGTGACATCTTCGCCGGCCTCGCCCACCATCCGGTAGGCCCTTGCCGTAAATCCGGCCGTAGTTGCAGTCGCAACTACCGTTCCCGTTACGATGTCTCCGCCCTTGGCAAGCACCTGTGCAGAATGATTTTTCACCTGAATATTCGCGGAATTATTCAAAGCATAGTAGCTTGTTAATGTAATATTATTCAGACGTACCACTCCGCCGTTCTGCATTCCCAGAAGTGTCTGATTGATCTCCCTCGGCGGAAGGGTCTTCGTTCCGAAGCCCGCATCATATCCAACACTGGTAATTGCCCATGTCGCAGACCGCGATGTTTGTAGCGACTGTCTCAGCTGTTCCGACGCCGTGCCGTCTGCAAAGATACCCGTTCCGTCATTCATCTGCCGGATCAGTGCATCTACCGAATAGTCTGCCGCGCTGACCGGTTCCGTCGCTCCGGGTAGTGTGATCGTGACATCCGGATCATAGGGCAGAAGCTCCAGATTCTGTACAAAAAGATCTCTGTCCATTTCCGAAAGGAAGAACTTTACGGTAACCGGCGTTCCCGCCCGGAAGGATCTCTCATCTCCCTGAATGTACTTTCGCATATCCGAAACACGAAGCAGTCTTCCATCCCCTCTGAAATCCTTATAGGAAAGGCTCATACGTACAGCCGCATCCTTCGTCCCGTCTCCTGCGCTGGCCGATTCCGAGGACGTAAATGTAAGGGCTATCGGAGTCACACTTCTCTCACCGAACATGCTGTAAGATGTTGCCCCATATGTAGTCATGCGATCCGTAATGTCGCTTCCGTTGGCAAAAGCGGTGTATGTCCTTCGTTCCTTTTTCTCGCCGGTCGGATTCCCCATAAGATCTACCTGATCTGACACGGTAACACTGTAAACCTCACCTGCTGCGGCAGCGATATTCCCTTTTACATTTCCGTATCCGGCTATCTGGTATCCCGTTATGACACGCACATACGGAATCTTGAATTTGATCTCAGCCAGCAGGCCTTCACGAACCGCATTGATGTTCTGATCCGTAAGATATACAAAGGGAGACGTATACTCCTGCGTTCCTCCGTCAATGGAAGACCTGTATTTGATGGCTACAGCCACATCATTATTCACGCTTTGCAGCGTCATGTCCGTTGTCTGACTGCCGAAGGACAGGAACAGACTTTCCTCTGTATTATCCAGGTAACTGTTGTATTCTCCGGTATTGGCCGAAAGCTTGATGATCGCAGTAGAATCCATAAAATTAAAGGTATAGGTTGAGATCACCACTCCTTCGCGAACATGCTGAACGATCGCATGATTGAAATAATCCTGGGAACTGGTACACTGAATGGAAAGCTTTGATGCACTGACGAAATTAGCCGCCTTCACATTCAATGCATAGTAAAGCAAATGTCCCTTTCCATCTCTTCCCTGGTTGAGTACACTGGATGCAGCCATCTGCTGGGAATAAGGAATGTTATAAGTAAGATTCGCAGTCACCCTGTTTCCTGATTCGCCACGATCCGGAGAATCCTCCATCGTGTCGTAGAAGTTCCTTGCATTTCCTTCGGGAACCGTGGGGTAAACATAGATATTTACCACATCCTCAGCAGAGTCCGGAATCCGGGCAACAGGAGTCGCCCATGAATCCGTGCTCCAGACAATCTCATTATCGGTAAACAGGATCGGGCCGATCTCTTCCCCCTTCCCCATCATAAGATACTTGGAATAAACCTTGTTGTCTTTATTGATGGCCAGCTTCTTGGTCGTGAAATTACGATAGATCTCGCCAGCATCCGTGAGCTGTACCGGTCCATCCTCCAGGATCTGAGCTATGGTAACCTTTCCAATATTCAGGTACGCGTCTTCATTATTCTTCGTCTGCGCAGTAAAAGTAATTGACTTTACACTCTTCAGATCAGAAATGGACGGTATGATAAAACGATCTGTCTTACCTGCTCTGAACATGGTCTCCGGATCGGAGATCGATCCCTGTCCGGCCGACGCAACCTGCTGTGCAGCCGGATTCGATGCAGCCTCCATCGTTATGGCCGCCTTGTTCTGATAAGCCGCGATATACTGCACCACGTCAAACTGCACACTGTCCAGTGTATTATCCGAAGCCTTTACATAATCCAGTTTTGCCCATACGGAGCCCTGGAACTGATTGAAATTGCCTTCCCAGGGAAGTGTGGACACCTCACAGAGGAGCTTTACGGAGCGCTGCTGATACGGATAATTAAAGGACTTAATGATTTCCATTGACGATCTCGGACGAAGACCACGCATGGATGAGCGCTCAGCATCGTCGCGATAATCAATATCAATCCACCCTATCTTATCAAAAACATAGGAAACATTGGTTCCACCCGTCGTCTGTTCGGAAACCGTAATAGTATCAATATTCAGCTTATCAAAAGGCGTTGCATCGGAAGCCAGATCCTCCGGTATGATATTCACCGCCCTGAGCTCACCATAATCCCTGTTTGTGGAAATGGTAAAGATCTCTGTTTTTCCGGAACGGAAAGCATCGCCTGCCAGCTGCTGGTTTGCCTGAACGAAACCGCTGCGTCCGTTCTTGAATACAAGCTGGAAATAGAAATAGTTTACGGATCCCGCATCCCCGTTTCCGGTATCAACGTCAGCATCATTTGCAACCTTAACGGTAACATTATAGGTTTTTCTTTTTTTGAAGAAGCCCCAGTCCACCTGCGTCTGATCGTATGTCATATTGTAGCGGACTGTGGAATAATCCAGATCCTTCGCTTCGTAAGCCGTTCCCTTTCCGAATTCGATCGTAAACTCCTGATCTCCCAGGAACAGCTGTCCTCCGGTTGTCTGATATCCGCCTTTGGACGTACCGTCATCCACATATACGGGCTTATTGTCACCGTCATAAATGAGATGTCCCTGTCCGTCGTCAAGCTGTTTTCTGTTCTCATTCGTTGACCCGTCCCCATTCACGATATTACCGTTCTCATCCAGAACCGTCGAGGAGGTTTTGGCCAGATTGAAGATCTCTGCCGCTATCATATCGCGGGTAACCCAATAATTCGTTCCGGTAACGGATTTTGCCGCCTTATAGACTTTTCTGGCAGACATGCTTTCCAGATAGGAAATGGTAAGATTCTTCATTTCCCAGTAGTCCGATCCGTTATGCTTAACCTCAGCGGAAGTAAATTGCTGCAGATTCTTCGCTTCGATCAGGAAGGAGATGGAGCCTCCCCGGGCCAGTCCGTACTCGGACAGATAGCTGTTGCCCGATGTTGCGGGCCAGGGTCCCAGAAATGCCTCTGCACTGGTTTTGGCGCTGTAGGTCTGCGTATGGGCGGCATCGCCGTCCTGATCCATATAAGAAAACCGCAAAGTTACATCACCGCTGGTTCCGGCATTCAGCTTATCCGTTGTAAAAAGCGTAACCAGATATGTGTCAGCTAATGTCCTGACTCTGGAAAAACGGCCCTTTCCCGTATACGTCTGAAGGCTGAGATTCACGCCTCTCTCTGCCCCGCCCTGGATGAGCTGACCACCAGTCGGTGCCGAATAATAATACAGTGGTCCCTGCTCTTCATTCTGGAAAAGATACTCCATCGAAGCGCCCGACAGATGTTCACCGTTACTGTCTGTACCTCCCCGGATAAAGGGCATACAGCCACCTGCAAACATGAATAAATCATTTATGTGAACAGAACTCGAAGATAATACACTGAGATTATTTGTCATCTTCTGAGTCGGTCCCGAGGTTGTAATACCATGATTTGCGGTAGTCGTTGTTGCCGCTCTTCCGCTTTTCAGGGTAAAAGTACCGGCCAATGCGGTAAATTCCGGAAACAGGCCCTGGAAACCGATGGATTCACCCTTCTGGGCAAAGCCGTAAATCATACTGTCCGGTTCCGCACTCATGGCCATAATATAACTGCTGAGGATCACAGGAAGAGCCACCTTCCTTGTCCAGCCGTGAATATCACGATACTGGAATTCCATCGTAAGATCCTCTACAATTCCCGTATTGCCCTTCAGCTTTTCTTCCGTCGGATTCAGAAAAGCATCGATACCGGATCCGGTGGAATCGGTGAAGTCGACGCGGAAGGAATAAAGAGAATCCGCTATCGCATATTTCTTCTCCGCACTCGCTCCTCCGGGAGACGAAATGGCGAAATACTCGGAACTATCTCCCCCAAGGATGATCACGGCGTCATTTTTATTTGTTGAAAGAGTAAGCGGTCCCGACCGCCTCTTGACAAGGTCAGCGATCATCGTGCCTCTGAAATCCAGAAAATGATCTCCGGATACCAGGCCATACTCCTCGTAACCCTTGTAGGCATCCATCTTATACAGGCATACACCCTGAACCGACCATTGGCCTTTGGCAAGATATACACTTATATTTATCACTTCCTTGATCTCACCCTCCGCCTGGAATGCATAATCCTGAACAGTCCAGGCTCCGAGCGTTGCTTCCTTTGCGGCTGCCTCTGCATAATGAAGTGCCGTCAGTGCTGACTTTCCGAAGGTTGCGGTAATATCCTTGACTCCGGCATTTTTCTGGGCGTAATAATTCAGCAGCGCCGCGCTTCTGCTTCCGGCATCAACCCCCGGGAAAATATACTGGGATCTTGTCAGTCCGCCATTATCCTTGTATGTGATCGAAAAATAAAGCACAGTGTCCCCGGCCGCAGCTCCGGTCGCTACGGTAAGTACATAGGTATCCTTCGGTGCCGGTATCTCCTTCCTGTCAGACCAGTCGGACATTCCCACAAAGCTTTTGTAGACCGGATTTGGGTCGGATTTGACCGTATACGGCTTCACGTTCAGATCCTGCTCCGTCTTTGCATCCGCAGTTGTTGCGCCTGCATCCTTAGTACCTGCCTCCGTAGTCGTCGTTCCGGTGTTGTCATCCGGTGCCGCAAATGCGGAATTGGAAAATGGGAAGCACACTAAGAAAAAGGCCGCGATCAGCACCCTCGCTATTATTTTTTTATGTTTATTGAATCCTCCCATAATATGTCCCTCATAAATGAAGCAAATGAGTAACTGTTCACCTCCCGCTGATCCGGATGAACAGAATCATTTCCCGGTTACCATACTGAATCCAATCTACCTGTATTCTATCATACAAAATATAACAAAAGCGCAACAGACTTTTACCTGATCTTTCTGCCGGTAAAAGCATCCGCTTTACATAATTATCCTCATTTATCATACCACAAAACAGGTGTTTTGAAACGCTTTTTTCTTCAGGATTTTCGCCATATACGGGATAACTCAGTATTCCGGATTGATCCATGCATATCGGTAATGATCACGGAATACTCCTCCGATCAGAACACCCCCATACTCCATGCCTTCATATACAAAACCCAGTTTCTCCATGATATGCACGGACTTTTCATTATCCGTCAGGACTCTGGACTCGATCCTGTGAATATGGGCAAAAAGGATCACATCCCTTATTGCGGCCGCACAGGCTTCGGTACAGTACCCGTGCCCCTGGAAGGCTTCATGCTGATTATATCCGAAGATCACACTGGCATAGGGTTCTTTCCGGATCCGCACAAAGCTGATGGAACCGATGATCCTCTCCGGATCATCCTTCAGAGAATAGTAATAATATGCCGAAGTACGGTTCGCCATGTTACGCATCTCCATCTCCAGTGTCTGTCTCTGATAATCCCTTGTGTAATACTGCTCCGGCCATTCCGGCTCATGCTTTGAAAAAAATACCCGGTTATCCGAATAGTATTTCAGAAGCTGATCCGTAAGTGCCGTATCCGAGGTCTGAATGATCAGCCGTTCCGTTTCAAATATCATTTCTCCTTACCTCCATCATATTGATGGTCTCCGTATATTTTTAGTATACAACATAACAGGCAACAAAAGCGCAACAAAGACCCGATTTATTATAAAAAGTCTGTCCGGCACACCTTCATGCCGGACAGACTTTTTTCACCGGGATATATTAACGGGAAAACAGCGGCGCCTTCTTCACGCCGGCGGGAACCAGTGTCTCCGACTCCGGGTCACCGTAGGTGGTGAGGTCACCAAGAACCAGCGTTACCGCATTATGAAGGTCTTCCACCTTTGCCTGCTTGTAATCACCGGCATATTCTCCGTCCACGGTCCAGGGGATGGGTTCCACCCCTTCCACCTTCACACATTTCGCACGCTCATAGATAATATAATCTCCGATCTTTTTATTTGTGAGCACAGCCTGAAGGATGCGTTCCAGTTCCATGGGATTCCGGGGTTTGCGAATGAATACGCACTCAAATTCTCCATCATGGAAGGACATATCACGAAGACCCACGGCCCGGAAGCCGCCGACCGACCGGGAATTGGTTACCTGTCCGTAAATGAATTCTCCCTTGATGGTCCTACCGTCAAAGGAGGCTTTCAGGCGGAAGGTCTGGACACTGGTAAGGGATTTTGCCCCCTCGATGATATAAGCCGCATGTCCGAGACGGGCCTTCAGATTCCGGGGTGTGGCATAGGAGACTTCCGTAAAAAGCCCGAAAGCCGCCACATAGATAAAATACCTGTCCCCCAGTCTTCCCACATCCACCGGGCAGGAAAAGCCGTTCATGATCTGCCTTGCCGCCACCTCGGGCTTCAGACTGATGCACAGACTCTTTGCGTAATCATTGGTGGATCCGCAGGGAATATATCCGAGAGGCGGTACCTTATTCGTCCTTTCCGCAAGACGCATGACACCCGTAACCGCATTGTCCAGCGATCCGTCTCCTCCGGAGATCACGATCAGATCATGCAGATCTCCCACTTCATAGATGTGGTTTTCCGCATCCTCTGCCGATTTTGTGGTATAGACCTCCACATGATAACCGGCCCGGGAGAACTCATCCACCACCTCGATCATCTTTGACTTCAGCTGATTTTTCCCTGCCTTAGGATTCACGATGAAGATCATGTTTTTTTGTGACATAGCGATCATATCCTCTCTTTCTGAGCTTGCAGGCAGGGCAGTTTCCGCAGCCCTCGCCCACAATTCCGTTATAACAGGTAAGCGTCATATCCCGTACCAGCTCGAAGCCTCCCAGTTCATCCGCCAGAGCCCAGGTTTCTTCCTTATCGATCCACATAAGCGGCGTGATCAGGTTGAAATCATAATCCATGGCAAGATTGAGCGTTACATTTAACGATTTGATAAAAATGTCCCGACAGTCAGGATAGCCGGAGAAATCACTTTGGGAAACTCCCGTGAAAATGTCCCTGATCCCATGGGTCTTTGCATAAATCGCCGCATAGGTAAGAAACAGCAGATTCCGCCCCTCCACGAAGGTATTCGGCGTCCCCTCCTCCGGAGCACTCTCATCCACGGGAATATCGGTCCGGGTCAGAGAATTCGGAGCCAGCTGGTTCAGTTCCTCCAGAGACAGAACGGTCTGACGGACACCCAGCTTTTCACAGATTGCCTTTGCACACTCAAGTTCCTTCTTATGCCGCTGCCCGTAATCAAAAGCAACCGCTTCAACTTCTTCATAGTCCCGCATGGCCAGAAGCAGACAGGTTGTGGAATCCTGTCCCCCGCTGTGTACCACCAGTGCCTTTCCTTTTTTCATGATCTGCCAGACACGCCTCCCGGTGCGTGCTTTCTCCTTTCCTATACTCCCCTTTGCATCGGGTCCCAGATATATTTATGCAGCTGAAGCTGCAAATGAACCCGGTTCATCTTATATTCCTTCAGGTAATCTACAATCTGAAGAGGATCGATCCTGCCGAACACGGCTCCCACATAAATGCCGCACCGTTCCGTCAGCCGGTATTCGGTAACGGTCTCCCGCATCCAGTCCAGATCCGCCCGGTCACTCACAACGTACTTCACCACATCCTTCTGCCGGAGCAGGGACAGATTCTCCATACAGTTGTGTTTCTGCATGCCGCTGCCGGGACATTTCAGATCCATGGTAAAGAAAACAGGATCCGGAACAGGGAAAAAATCCGCCAGGGGAACGGAGCCGTTGGTCTCTATCTCGATCTCTGCCCCCGGGATTCCGGCTAAAGCCGAAAGAAGCGGATTCACTCCCTGAGTGAGCAGAGGTTCTCCTCCGGTCAGTGTGATATTCCGAATACCGGATTCCGTTACCCAGGCTACGATATCCTCAGCCGAAAGCATTTTTGCTTCTGCATCCGGCTCACAGGCCCAGCGGGTATCACAGTAATTACAACACAGATTACAGCCTCTCATGCGAAGAAAGCAGGAAAGAGTTCCTGCTTTTCTTCCTTCGCCGTTTATGCTGATAAAAGATTCCGTTACCGGATAGAGTGTCATTTTGTACGCCTCCTGATCACTCCTCATATCCTGCAATATTTCCGGGTGTTTCATAGACTCTGACTCTCCGGACCGGACATCCCTCCTGTTTCAGATAGTCATAGAAATGCTTTGCCAGATTCTCGGAGGTAGGACGGAACGGAAAGACAATTATCCGAAAGCCCTCTTCCTGCAGTGCTTCCAGGGTCGTCTCCCGAAGACTTCCCTTTTCTATGATCAGCGCATGATCCAGGCGATCGGTTTCTTTCCTCAGAACGCTTTTTACCTCGGAAAAATCCAACACCATTCCGCGGGTCGACCCTTCCGAAACAAGCTGCCCCGCTGTTGCCTCAACCCGGACTTTCCAGCGGTGGCCGTGAATATTGGCGCATTTCCCGTCATAGTCCTTTAAAAAATGTGCACTGTCAAAGCAGGCTTCGGTCTGTACCGTATACATGCTTTCCTCCTACTCCTGTTCAAAGAAACTCTGCCTAATCCTTTTTCAGCTCAGGAATCCGCGAACAACCTGCTCCATGCCATCGATCTCACAGACCGTCTTATGCAGGACCGGAGCACTGCGGATATCCTCAATGGCCTGGGGGATCTTCACGCCCGACAGCTTCTCCAGTCTGTCAACCAGTGCAAAATCCTCTTCCTTCTCCAGGGAAGGATCGATGGCCGTCATAACGCTTCTCGTGAATTTATAGGGACTGGCCGTTGATGCGATCACCGTCGGTGTCTCATCACCGGTTTCCTTTTTATATCCGTCATATACCGCTGCCGCAACGGCCGTATGAGGATCCACGACATAACCGTCCTCCTCATAGATGGTCTTTATCTCCGCTGCCACGGTATCCATATCCGCATAATTTCCATAGAACTTATCCAGTTCCTTTTTCATTTCCGGTGTGACGGTATACTTTCCGGTTTCCGAAAGCTCCTTCATCAAAGTCGCATTCTTCTCCGCATCATTTCCGGCAATCCGATAGATCAGACGTTCCAGATTGCTGGAGATCAGGATATCCATGGACGGTGACGTGGTAAGAATGAATTCCCGGTTCCTGTCGTACACGCCGGTGGTGAAGAAATCATACAGCACCTTGTTATCATTGGACGCGCAGATCAGGCGGTTCACCGGAAGTCCCATGAGGGACGCATAGTAAGCCGCCAGGATATTTCCGAAGTTACCGGTTGGCACAACGACGTTGATCTTATCGCCGGCCTTGATCTCTCCCGCATTTACCAACAGGATATAGGCATAGTAATAATAAACCATCTGAGGAACCAGACGACCAATATTGATGGAATTGGCAGAGGAGAAGCGGAAGCCCTTCTCATCCAGTTCCTTTCTGAGAACCGGATCACTGAACATTTTCTTCACGCCGGTCTGGGCATCATCGAAATTCCCGTGAATACCGGCCACGAAGGTATTCTTTCCCCGTTCCGTTACCATCTGCTTTTCCTGGATCGGACTCACGCCGGACTTCGGATAGAATACCGCGATCCGGGTGCCCGGAACATCCGCAAAGCCTGCCAGAGCCGCCTTGCCCGTATCTCCGGAGGTGGCAGTCAGGATGACGATCTCCTTCTCCATTTTATTCTTCTTTGCCGCAGTCGTCATCAGATACGGCAGGATGGAGAGCGCCATATCCTTGAAGGCAATGGTCTTTCCGTGGAAAAGCTCCAGGAAATGTGTTCCGTGATGGGACACCAGCGGTGCGATGGCCGGATCATCGAACTTCTCATCATAAGCACTGTTAATGCAGTACCGAAGCTCCTCCTCAGTAAAGTCCGTGAACATGCGGCTCATCACCTCATATGCCAGCCCGCGGTAATCCATTTTTGCAAGCTCCGTAAGGGAAATGTCCATCTGCGGAATCTCATCCGGTACGAAAAGTCCTCCGTCAGAACCCAGTCCCTGCAGGATTGCCTGAGAGGCCGTTACCGCTTCTTCTTTTTTCCTTGTATTACGATAAAGAAAACTCATAGATCTGTCCTCCAAAATAGAGAGTTAAACGAAAATGCATTAGGACTACTATACACAAAAACTCCCCGGATGTCAAAGGGGCAGAGCCTGCGGCCGTAATCCTTTTTTCATACACTGCAGAAAAGCTTTTTATCCGATCCTTTCGATCAGCTTCATCAGGCTTTCCGCGTCCTCTGCCATATTGACATCGCGCCGGAGGGCGGCGGAACCCGGAAGTCCCTGGGTGTACCAGGCAAAATGCTTTCGCATTTCCCGGACCCCGATGTATTCTCCTTTAAGCTGAAGCATGCAGTTACTCTGACGGACAAGGAAATCTCTTCGTTCCTCCGGTGTCGGCGGCGGAAGGATTGTTCCGTCACGAAGGAAGGCTCTGATCTCCCGGAAGATCCACGGATTCCCTTGTGCGGCGCGGCCGACCATGATACCGTCACAGCCGGTATCCTCCAGCATACGCTTGGCATCCGCTCCGCTGCGGATATCTCCATTTCCGATAACGGGGATCTTCACCGCATTTTTCACTTCACGGATGATGCTCCAGTCCGCATCCCCCTGATAGTATTCCTCCCTTGTCCTGCCGTGTACGGCAATGGCTGCTGCCCCTGCAGCTTCCAGACGTTTTGCTGTCTCCGGCGCGGTTCTCTCTCCTCTTGCAAAACCCGCCCTGAGCTTTACCGTTACCGGAACAGAGAGTTTTTTTGCCATCACGGCGACAACGCCCTCCGCCACCTCAGGTTCCCGAAGCAGCGCGCTCCCCTCTCCGTTATTCACGATCTTCGGCATGGGACAACCCATATTGATATCCACAAAATCGAAATGATATTCCTCCAGCAGCTTTTCGGCCTCTCCCGCCATGAGCTCCGGCTCCCGTCCGAAGAGCTGCACACCCACAGGGCGGTCCCCTTCTTCGGTCATCAGAAGAGGCGCGGTATTTTTACTGCCGTAGTAGAGTCCCTTCGCACTGATCATTTCCGTGGTCACAATATCCGCACCGCATTCCCGGCAAAGAAGACGAAATGGCAGGTCCGTTACACCTGCCATTGGTCCGAGATAGAGTTTTCCGATGAAATCCTTTTTTTCCATCTCCCGAATCGAACTCCTTTGTCGTTACTGTTTGTTGTAAATGATCCTCAGGCCCTGAAGGGTCAGCTCAGGATTGTAGATATCGATCTCCTTCGTAGCATCGGCGATCATTTTACCGAGGCCGCCGGTTGCGACTACCTTGATATCCGGCAGTTTGGACTCCTCCTTCAGCTTGCGGATGATGTACTCCGTCTGACCTACGTACCCGTAATAGATACCTGCCTGCATGGAGGATACGGTATCTCTTCCCAGGATGGTATTCACCTTCCGGATCTCAACCTCCGGCAGCTTGGCCGTTCCGGTCCAGAGAGCATTCGCCGCAAGCCGGATACCCGGTGAAGTGACTCCTGCGTAAAATGTGCCGTCCTCCAGCACCAGATCATGAGTCGTTGCTGTTCCGAAGTCCACAACGATCACGGGACCGCCGTACATTTCATAGGCTGCCACAGCATCAACCAGTCGGTCTGCGCCCAGTTCACGGGGGTTGGGAATGGATACCTTGATGCCGGTCCGGATTCCCGGTGCCACAATCAGAGGCTGAACGTCAAAATACTTGATGATGCCGCTGACCAGAGAATGCATAATGTCGGGAACAACCGAGGAAATCGCCACATCCGTAATGTCCTTCATCTGAAACCCGTTCAAACTGAGCCATTCTCCCAGAAAAACGCCGTATTCATCCGATGTCCGGGAAGTCTGGGTGATCATACGAAACTGCTTTACCAGTGTGTTTCCGTCGAAAAGTCCGACGGTAATATTTGTATTTCCTACATCAATCGCAAAAAGCATAGTCTACCTACTCCTCATTCAGAAAGAAAAGCGCATAATACTGCTCGAGCTGCAGGAAGAGCTCCCTTTTATCGGAACGCATCCTCTTGATCAGAAGATGGGCTCCGATCTCGTCATACAAAAGATCTCCTTCATCCGCTTCGGTGGTAATGGTCAGATTCCCATTCTCATCAAACATGAGCAGAATGATCCCGCCCGCTTCTTCCGTAAATAGCACGCACATGATCTTGAGCTCCTGTTTCACCTGCTCCGGCAGCCCTTCAAAATCGGGATTCAGATAGAACTTCTGAGTATATTTCGAAGCGCTGCAAAGAACAACCGCATCCTGATACATTTTCCTACCTCATCCGGCATCCGCAGGCTTTCCTCAACAATTGGGCCAAAAGCCTGCGGCGCCCTGCTTCCTTAAGCCTGCATGGAGGCTATCACATCGTTCATATCATACAGTCCGGGTTCTCTTCCCACCAGATACTTTGCGGCACTGATGGCACCGTTTCCGAAAATGCTCCGGGAATACGCCACATGGCGGATCTCGATCACCTCATCCGGTCCCGCGAAAATGATCTCATGGGTCCCGGGAATGGTTCCGCCCCGAACAGCTGAGATCCCCAGTTCCTTCTTATCTCTCTTCTCCCGACGCTGGCTGCGGTCATAAATGTATTCATACTTTCCGCCGGCCGCTTCATTAATGGCGTCCGCAAGCATAATGGCAGTTCCGCTGGGAGCATCCAGCTTCTGATTATGATGACGCTCCACGATCTCAATATCAAAACCCGCTTCCCCGAACACCCTGGTAGCATCCTTCAGAAGTCCTGTCAGGGTATTGATCCCAAGACTCATATTTCCGGATTTCAGGATCGGAATCTGTTGGGATTTCTTACGGACATTCGCAAGCTGTTCCTCGGAAAGGCCTGTCGTGCAGAGCACAACGGGCAGATTCTTTTCCACTGCGGTTTCCAGAAGGGAATCAACGATCTTTGAAGAAGAGAAATCAATGATCACATCCGCCTCTTCCTTCACATCCGAAAGACCGGTATAGATCGGATAAGGCGCATCACCGGGTGCAATATCAACGCCTGCAACGATCTCTGCGTTCGGATCGGACGCCACAAGGCCTGTGATCACCTTTCCCATACGGCCATTTGCGCCGTGCATAATAATTCTTGTCATATGATATCCTTTCCGTTACGCCAGGCAGCCGTATTCCTGCATGGCTTTTCTCAGGCGCTCTACATTCTTCGGTTCCATTTCCGTCATCGGCATACGTACGTATCCATTGCAGATCCCCATCAGTTCAACCGCCTTCTTTACGGGGATGGGATTCACCTCACAGAACAACGCATGGCAAAGCTCCATCACCTTCAGCTGCAATCTGCGGGACTCCTCGATATTTCCTTCCAGGAAGCTGTGTACCAGACGGGAGGTATCCTCCGGAATGATATTTGCCGTAACGGAGATAACGCCGATTCCTCCCAAAGAAAGCAGCGGGAGGATCTGATCATCATTTCCGGAATAAATGTCGATGCAGCCGTCAGCCAGGGAAGCCAGATCGGCTATCTGGGAAATGTTGCCGGATGCTTCCTTGATCGCTACAATGTTGTCCACATCCTTTGCCAGGCGGACTGCAGTAGCCGGCTGGATATTGCAGCCTGTGCGGCTGGGAACATTGTACATGATGATCGGAAGGCTGACAGCATTCGCGATCTCGGAATAATGTCTGTAAAGGCCTTCCTGGGTTGCCTTATTGTAGTAGGGTGTCACGATCAGAAGACCGTCCACGCCGTTCATCTGCGCCTCCTTGGACAGCTTGACAGCCGTATAGGTGGCATTGGAGCCTGTTCCCGCAATAACCGGGATACGACCGTTAACCTGCTCTGCAACCACAGCGATACACTCGGAATGCTCTTCCTCTGTCAGAGTGGAGGCCTCACCGGTGGTACCGCATACGATGATCGCATCCGTACCATGCTCTACATGCCAGTCAGCCAGCTTACGAAGCTGTTCATAATCCACCTCAAGATTCTCCTTGAAAGGTGTAACAAGTGCAACTCCTGATCCCTTGAAAAGTGCCATAAACTCTTCCTCCTCTATAGAAAAAAATAATCGGGACAGTGAGCACTATCCCGAAATAAATCCCATCTCTATCACATATTTCATGCGGGTTTATCCGAAGTAGCACTCCACCGTTTCCGGTGACAGTCCTGCAGTTCTTCACTGCAGACCCAGCAGGGACTGCCTGACGGGCATATCCTCGCTTCGGCGGTTCACCCTTTTACACACCCTCACCGATCGTCCGCTCTCCGGTGTGCGACTCCTGATCACCGCGCCTCTA
>JAFXZW010000043.1 GCA_017541035.1 Eubacterium sp.
CCTGATCATATCTGTGGCCACGGTTCCCTTTGCGACACTTTGCTCAATCCTTCGCTCCACATTTGTTATGAGAAGCACCGACAGCGCGGATGAAATGACTATGTATGTAAGCATGCTTTGCGCATCAACATCACCGACCATACTCTGATCCTTATACAGCGCTTTCCAAAAATAGGCCGACGTTATCATGATGATCGTCTGCATGATAATGTTTCCATATACATTGAACTCATATGTCATACTCTTTATGATTTGAGTTTTGATGATATAGATATACTTCATTACTTTCACCTTTTGTTCAGTATTTATCATTCACGATCTAAAGCCGGTATCCAATGTTTTCTCTTTTATAGACACGGCCCCCTTCATCCTGCTAATAATTATCAGCCCCATTATAGCTAATAAACGTTAGCCTGTCAAGATTTAAGACGTATGTATGATTGATATATCCAAATGTCGTATAGACGGAAACAGGACCGGTGACTGGTTTCATCCAATTAATTTAAATTAAGTTCATTGAAATAAGACCCCTTTTATGGTAGAGTAATAAGTTGTGTGCGGGCTCTTTCTGTTATGCCGGATAGCATAAGAAAGCCGGTATGGAGGATTACCTCATGAAAATGACATAAAAAATGGCGTAAAGTCGATTCGAAAAGTCTGAAAACTATTGTAAATAAAGGAGTTATGGAAAGTTATGAAATTAGGTATCGTTAAATGATTGCCTATTTCATAAATCTCAATAAAGAGTCATAAAACTCTATGAAACAGCATATTTACTGGGTTCGTGGTAATTCGTTTTCACATAAAACTTGTTATAAATTATTATAATTTATAGAAAAATGGTACTCCCGTGGTACTCGGTATGCTACTCGGTATGGTACTCGGTATTCGGGAACCCTAGAAAAAATATCAACATTATTTCATTTGTAACAAGCTGTATTGAGACCCAGGTTAGCATATAGATTTTCACAGAATCGGATAGTCAAATGTCCGGTGTTGTATTAGAATAATGATTACATTATTAGAGAGAATCTTGGATAGATTATCTACGGATTACCGTCAGTTACCTATCCGTCTCTTTTTAAGCAATTGTTGATGTGTTATATTTACGATGGGCAAAGCGAATGGGAACAAATCCCGATCACTGAGTCCATTTTTTTTGTAAAAGAATTTATTCAGAAAAACCGTGTTATCGGCGAGTCGGACTCGCTGATAACACGGTTCTTTTTTGATTAATTACGAATGGCTCGCGGTTTATTCCCGGTTCTTCAATACTTCTGCCGGAACGATCTTCTTGATCTTATGTGTCAGGATGGTACTGATGATCAGGTATACAGCCAGGATTCCCAGGAATACACCTACATACAGATACCATTCAAAATGCAGATTCATGCCCATGGCTGTATTTGCGATAAAGAAGGGATAGATGGAGTCGGCAGCCAGCTTTACCAGGGGGATGATGATACATGCCCCAAGCATGACGGCGTAGAAGTTTCCGTCCAGATAGACCTTGCGGATCTCCTTCATCCGATATCCGAAGATCTTTACGAGAGAGATCCCGAAGGATGCACGATCGATCATCACATTTAACATGAGATACATGACTGCGATGAAAATGAGCACGGAAACCGTGATGAGGATAATGACCAGAGACATCATCTGATCCACGAAGATCCCTGCCGCATTTTCCACATCGCTTCTCTGAGTAACGGAATACACATGGGAACTCTCGATGGAAAGTGCTTTGTCGGAGAGGAGCATATTATAATAATCCTCGTTCTCGCCGAACAGCTCCCGCATGGAGTCGATATCCATATAGGCGGTCAGTCCGATGGAGTAGGGTACGATCTCGGATACGTTGAAGGCGTACCGGATATCCTCGGCGGTATCGTCCATGATGAAGGTGTCCCCGACGGAGAGATCATACTTCTGTGCGGTGGAGGATGCGATCACCAGATCCTTCTTATTGCCGCTGGTGTGGAACGGATAGTAGGGATTGTCCTGATCGATACCGATCACATTTACATCCAGCGAATAGTCCAGATAATCCACGGACAGGTTCTTTACCAGACAGGGCTCAGCACCTTCGGGGACCTGCTTGGTGGGATATTTTAACAAATACATATACTCGTAATTGATGTCCGCCAGATTCTCAGTCTTCACATTGTTGCAGAGTACAGAGCAGTTGAGACCGATCATGAAGATCAGGAGAGCCACGGTCATTCCGATCACTACCGTAAAGACACCGCGCTTTTCGCGGGACATCTGACGTCCGGTGAACTGAAGGAGAAATGCGCGACCTTTCCTGTTGTTTCGTGCATTCCCCCGTGCGGTGCGCCCATGCCGCTTCAGAAGGTGCTCCTGCTCATTCTTGATGAGAGAGAGGGCGGTTCTGGAAAGCTTCTTCCGGATCACCAGGGTATTTACGAGGATGGAAATGAGCGGCGGCATCACGATACAGTACAGGATGATGTACAGCGGGTAAACCTGCTCCATCTTCGGGATGCTGTAATAGAGATAGCTGTCCTGCATCTGAAAATCAACGCCGATGGGAGAGAAGCCCAGGATCATTCCGATCAGCCCGGCGATAAATGTGATCACCGTCGGAAGCAGGATGTAATGAAGCGTGAGAGTGGACCTTTTCACGCCCATGGAATAAAGGGTTCCGATGACGCTGCTTTCCTCGTTGATCTGGTGGATGATGAATACGGAGATCACGTAGGCGAAGAGCATGACCAGGATCGCACCGGCCACAAGGCTCACCAGCCGCTTCAGGATCACGTCGCTGGCAGCATCGCTGGCGATCCGCGGATTGTCCTTGTTTTCGCTGAAGCTCTCGAGGTTGGACATTTTCATAACGGAATCTGCACCGGGAACCTTCGAGTCTATGGTGAGCTCCTTTAGTGCATCCTTCAGTGTGCGGTGTGTCGCACCGTCCTTTAGGCGGTATGCGTAGGTAAAGGTTTCTCCGCCGGTCTTTCCCGAGGTGATGAGTTTGTCATATGTATCCTTGCTGACAATGGCAATGCCGAAATTCTCCGGATCTGCGGTCATGTCGGAGAAGCTCTTTACCGGAAGATTGTAATCCGGAATGCAACCGATCCCGGATACTGTGAATTCTTCGCCGGCAAGTGAAATGCGGTCTCCAACGCTGAGCTTATTTCGATCCGCATAGAGATTCATGATCACGATATCATGGTCTGCGGTGGGAGCGGATCCTTCATCTGTCTTCAGAAGATCGATATTCTCACGTGGTTTAAATACCCGCAGTGTCCCTTTCTCTGCATTGATATCTACGCTGAAGATCGATTCAATCTCACATTTTCCATCTTCCAGTTCCAGGATCTGAGCATCGGTAAGCGGAGTGAATACGGTGAACTGTCCGTCCTGCAGACGGCACTCTTCGTTATAGGCATCGCTTCCCTGGATGGTGGTTTCCGCCATGCCGGCGATGCTTACCACCAGATACATCCCCATGACGATCATGAAGAAAAGCGCCAGGTATCTTCCTAGATGAGCTTTCAGCTCTCTGGGGATTCTTGCATTTAATTCTTTCATTTTACAGATCCTCCAGTTCGGCCGCGGGGACGCGGGTTTCATTCTGATAGCATTTCCGGATCTCCCCGTCCTTCATGATCACCACCTGCTGAACCATATTTTTGATTGCGTTGTTGTGGGTTACGATCAGCATGGTGGTGCCGTAGGTCTGATTTACTTTTTCAAGCAGAACCAGGATATCCCGGGATGTCTTGGAGTCCAAGGCTCCGGTGGGTTCATCGCAGAGCAGCAGCTTCGGATTCTTTACCAGGGCCCGGGCGATGGCACAGCGCTGCTGCTGGCCGCCGGAGAGCTGGGAGGGGAACTTGTTCTGATGCTCTGTGAGTCCGAGGATTTCCAACAGCTCGTCCAGATCCATGGGGTTATCGGTGAGATACTCACAGACCTTGATATTCTCCCGAACCGTCAGATTCGGGACCAGGTTGTAGAACTGGAAGATGAAGCCCAGGCTCTGTCGACGGTATTCCGCCAGTGCGTTGTTCTTTAAACCGACGATCTCCTGACCCTCGATCCGGATGGAACCGGAATCTAACGTGTCCAGCCCGCCGATGCAGTTCAGCATGGTGGACTTGCCGGAACCGCTGGTTCCCTGGATCACGCACATGATCCCTTTTTCAACGGAAAGGTCGATCCCCTTCAGGACCTGGATATAACTGCCGCCTTCGCCATAGCTCTTTTTGATGCCTTTTACTTCGAGATACATATAATATGCCTTCCTTTCAGATCCGTATCCGGAGCGTTGAATGGATCGTTTCGGTTATGATCATGGAAATGTTCCGGATAGTGAATGGTTATGTGATTGGTATAATGTGAGCGACTGCTCACATTTGCATATTAGCACTGACGAACCTGCCTGTCAATAGAAATGTGAGTGGTTGCTCACATTTGTATTGATTTACTGTTTTTTTGTGTTATACTGAATATGAATTGTGGATTTTAACAAGTAAGGGGAGTACACATGACGGAAAAGGATATACGTATACCGAAACAGAAGAGAAGCATGGAGAAGAAGCAGAAGATCAAGGAAGCCGCCATCCGGCTTATATCCGAGCGGGGGTATCACAAAACCAGCTCCAATGAGATCGCGAAGGAAGCGGGAGTCTCCATCGGTACATTTTATTCCTACTTCAAGGACAAGAAGGAGCTGTATAAGGAACTGGTGGCGGATATCTACAGCGTGGTCACGTCTCCCATCAATCCGGAGGAGCTGCCTCAGGATATGCCGGTACGGGATATCGTGCATCTCTATATATCCACCGTTTTCCGGGGCCATGAATATGAGACGGCGTTCCAGCGGGAGATCGCGTCCCTGTCCGAACAGTCGGACGAGTTCCGGGAGATCGAGATGCAGCACAAGGCGAATCTTACGCAGCTGTTCTCCAATATCCTTGGACAGTACGGGGAGGAACTCAGGACCGAGGATCTTAAGACTGCGTCATACTTGATCCTGACGACAGTGGAAGCGGTGGTGCATGATATCACCTTCCATAAAGGAGGGAAGAATAAGAAAGCCGTGATCGAGGAACTTACGGATATGATCGTCAGGTATCTGTTCAGGGAAAAAGTTTGAGAGAAGAGCATTGGTACACGGTACCTGGACTCATTGTATTTTGGAGTAGAAATATCTTGACATGTCATGTGCTTTTTGTTATTTTATACATGTTAGCGAACAGTGTTAACATATTGAGTTTGTTAACAAGATTAAGCACAGAGGATAGACTATGCCAAGAGATAAAACGGTAAATCATATCAGGATCATGGCGGCCGCGAAGGATGAGTTCATGGAAAAAGGCTATGAGAAAGCATCCATGCGGAGTATCGCCGACCGATGCGGTATGACTGCGGCCGGAATATACAGGCATTGCAGGGACAAGGAGGATCTTTTCTATCAGCTGGTATCTCCTGCGGAAAATGCGCTGAAGCAGTGGGCAAAGGAGCACATGCTGCGGTATGAGGAACCGGTCAAAAAGGGACGGAAGATCTCATGGCAGGATTCCAATATCGATATGATGCGTGAACTGGTTTATCCCCATATGGAAGACTATCACCTGCTTGTGGCGAAATCCAAGGGCAGCAGATATGAGAACTTCCTCCATGATATGACGGAGGAATCTCAGAATGCGCTTCTGTCGTATTTCCGCGAACTTAAGGCTTCAGGGTACAAGGTGCCCGAGATATCCCCGTCAGAGATGCATCTTCTGATGACGGCATATATCACGGCGCTTTTTGAGCCTGTAGTTCATAATTATGATCATGACGAGGCAATCAGGGCGCTCTCGACTCTCGAGACATTTTTCCTGCCCGGCTGGAAAAAACTGCTGGGAGTGGCTTCGGCATAATAAAAAATAACATATCAGAGATTAACTCACCGTCTGGTTCCGAATCCGGGATCAGGCGGTGAGGGCGTTTTAGGGGTAAGTTAACAAATAAGCTATAACGTTAGCAATCAAAAGGAAGGATGAGGAAATGAATGAGGAAATGAATGAGGAAGTAACAAAAGAAATCTCAGACGAGGAAAAGAAGTGGTTCGGAACTCTGCTTTCCTATGCAAAAGGAAGCGGAGGAAGACTGGGCATTTCCGTGGTGTTCTCCATGGTCAGTCTTCTGGCAGGACTATTTCCATACTATTGCGTCTATCGGATCTTGGACCGGTTTATTGCCGGAACCTTGGATAAAGAATACGTTCTGTACTGGTGTCTGGCAGCGCTTGCAGCCTATTTGGTGAAGGTGAAAAGACTTGTAAAAGCCTTGGGATTAAAGAATGCCTGGAGCGGAAAAAGTGCTGAAGAGATCGTGGCAATAAAGAAGAAGGAGAATGAAAAGAACCGGATTCCGAGAGTCAGTGATCCGGAGTTTGAGATCATAAAGACAAAGATCATGGGCTGTCCCGTGATCAAGATGATCCACAAAAGGAAGGTCTCCAAGGCGAATCTTTTTATCATCGGAGGTGGTATGGTATCGGCTCCGAGGCCGGGTTCGATTAAAAAGGCATCCTTCTCAAAAACGCTGTGTGAGAATAATGCAGCTGCTGAAGAAGTAAGCAATACAAGCTTTGAACAGGGAGATGCTGTACATCTTGATTTTGAAGATGAAACCTTTGATGCGGTGACCAGCAACTACGTATATCATAATGTGGTTGGTGCAGATAAGCAGGAGCTATTGCTGGAGACACTGCGTGTGCTGAAAAAGGGTGGTTGTTTCGCCATTCATGACATTATGTCGAAATCGCGATATGGAGATATGCAGGAGTTCGCTGAGAAATTGAGGGCGATGGGTTATGAAGAGGTGAAACTGATTCCCACTGATGACGGGCTTTTCATGTCAAAGACAGAGGCGAAATGGATGGGGCTGACAGGGTCAACCCTTCTTGTTGGAAAGAAATAAGCGATAACCGTTCTGGCTAAAAATAGTGGAGATTTATCTGCATAGTAGATTGACAAATAGACGAGTTAGATATATACTACCATAGTTAGCGATAGCTACCTGTTGAGTAAATCATACAGGTTCCTCTTTTTCTACTGGATTGCCGAACGGTAGGAAAGGGGAATTCTGTGTGTATTATGGTCCATGGAAAGGAGACTAAAGATGAGCAATCTGTCGATTGAAAAGGTGATCGGAAGAGAAATATTGGATTCCAGAGGGAACCCGACTGTTGAAGCGGAGGTTACACTCGCAGACGGTACTGTTGCACTGGGAACGGCACCGAGCGGTGCATCCACCGGAGAATTTGAAGCACTTGAACTGCGTGACGGAGACAAGTCCAGATATCTTGGAAAGGGCGTCACCAAGGCAGTAGAGAATATCAATACAACGATCAATGAGGTTATCAAAGGAATTGATGCATCGGATACCTATGCGGTTGATGCAGCTATGATCAAGGCGGACGGAACAAAGGATAAGTCCAAACTGGGGGCAAATGCGATCCTGGCCGTTTCCATAGCTACGGCAAGAGCAGCTGCAAAGTCTCTGGGAATCCCGCTTTACAGATTCCTGGGCGGTGTGTCCGGTAACCGTCTTCCGGTTCCGATGATGAACATCCTGAACGGTGGAGCACATGCAGACAGTGCTGTAGATACGCAGGAATTCATGATCATGCCCGTGGGGGCTCCGTCCTTCAAGGAGGCACTCCGCTGGTGTGCAGAGGTTTTCCATAACCTGAGAAAACTGATCAAGGATATGGGGGATGTTACAGCTGTCGGTGATGAAGGTGGTTTTGCACCGAATCAGCTGAAGAGCGATGAGGAAGCAATCGAGAAGATCCTGGAAGCCATCAAGGCGGCAGGCTTCGAGCCCGGCAAGGACTTCATGATCGCCATGGATGCTGCGGCATCCGAATGGAAGAGCGAGAAGGGCAAAGGTTTCTATAAGCAGCCGAAGTCCGGAAAAGAGTTTACTTCGGATGAGCTGATCGCGCATTGGGAGAGTTTGGTTGATAAGTATCCCATCATTTCCATCGAGGATGGTCTGGATGAAGAGGATTGGGAAGGCTGGCAGAGGATGACTGCAAAGATCGGCAGCAAGGTTCAGCTGGTCGGTGATGATCTCTTTGTTACCAACACGGAGCGCCTCAGCAAGGGAATCTCTCTGGGAGCGGCAAATTCCATTCTGATCAAGCTGAATCAGATCGGTTCGGTATCCGAGACACTGGAAGCTATCAAGATGGCACATAATGCGGGATATACCGCAATCTCATCCCATCGTTCCGGTGAAACTGCAGATACAACCATTGCGGATCTTGCAGTAGCACTGAACACCTGTCAGATCAAGACCGGTGCACCCAGCCGGTCCGAGCGTGTGGCGAAGTACAATCAGCTGCTTCGTATCGAGGAGGAACTTGGTGCATCCGCGGTTTACCCGGGAATGAATGCATTTCACGTAAAGAAATAATACTTAACAAACGGAAGCGAACGTTACTTCAGAATAAACAATGAAGTGTGTTCGCTTTCTTAAGTTAACTCGTAAACAGGATGCTTAATGCTCCGGATATCCCGGAATATGCTGTATATAAATCATATATAGATATAAGTGAGGTTTCGCTTGTTGATACTAAATGGAATCCTGGATCAAAAGCAGTTAATCTTGAACTTTGGAAATATGATCCGATGTTATTTGCTAAAAATGGAGTGGTTGATCCCATTTCCCTGGCATTATGTTTTGAGGGTAATGCTGATGAAAGAATTGAGGCTTCAATAGAGGAGTATTTGGAGGATTATAAATGGTAGCAGGAATGGAAAGTTTCATACAAAAATTCAGAGATTTCACGGATTGTTATACTATAATAGGCGGCGCCGCTTGTGATATTTTGATGAGTGAAGCTGATACGCCATTTAGAGCAACTAAGGATATAGATATGATTCTTATAATGGAGGCTCGATTTAAGGAATTTGCCAAGACATTTTGGGAATATATCATTGACGGTGGATATCGTTTTGGGTGGAAGAATAGTGAAGAAGTGCATTTTTATAGATTTACGGAAACAGCTTTCTCCAGAGCTTCCCCGGCCCGGCAGGTCCATAGAATAAGTTTGTTCCCGGATCTTTTCTGGGCACGTAAATATTCAATTAAAGGTATATTGGGTTCACCGAGTTCGGGCCAGTTGCTATAGCAAAGGGTTCCGTCAAAATCCACGGCGATGATCGTATAGTTCATTGAATCATCCCTTCCCGATTATAGAGTATTTAAGTTTTTTGGATGCTTTGAGTTGCTGTATATTCAGTAAAACAAATATAACACAAATCGAACATATGTTCAATATGTAAATGTAAGTCTCTTTGCAAAAAGAAGATAACTTTTACCCGAAGTTGAGTGCTAATTTAAATTCCGCATTGCAATGGTTAATTCCGGAAGAATGGACTTTACTTCCGCATAAGTTTCTTCTTATACTGTACAGGCTGCTGATTACCTAGCCTGTGCCGGAAAGAGAGGAAAAATGAGTACTCA
>JAFXZW010000044.1 GCA_017541035.1 Eubacterium sp.
ACCTCCAACCAGTCAAAGCTGTAATGATATAGGCACAGATCCACAGCGCCTTAATAAATATATCAGATAGAGATTGAATTACCCAGTAGAACCTGGGAGAAAGGAAAAAATCCAATCATCAACTGATAATTGGATTATACGAGACATATGCTTGAGATTGGTACATTGGCACCAGAATTTATACTTCCGGATCAGAATGGGGAGATGCATTCTCTGAAGGATTATAGAGGAAACAGGGTGATTCTGTATTTCTATCCTAAGGACAGCACCGCTGGTTGCACGAAGCAGGCCTGTGGCTTTGCAGAGCGTTATCCGCAGATCCGAGAAGCTGGCGCTATTATTCTTGGTGTGAGTAAAGATTCCGTGGCCTCGCATAAGAGGTTCGAGGAGAAATACGGACTTCCATTTACGCTTTTATCAGATACGGAACTTTCTGTCATCAAGGCGTATGATGTCTGGAAGGAAAAGAAGAACTATGGAAAGGTCTCCATGGGAGTTGTCCGCACCACATATCTGATTGATGAAAATGGTGTCATCATTCAGGCAATGGATAAGGTGAAGGCAGCAGATAACCCGCAAGATATGCTGGAACTTTTGAGTTAATGTCCGGAGGTGCACATGGGTACATTTTCAAAGTATCATCGTTATCATGAAAATGGGCAGGATCCGAATATCAATAACATTGCAGCCTTCGGGCGGCCGGCGCGTTCGCTGTTTACTTCGACGAAAATCTTTTCATTTCGCCATCATATCGATGTAACGGACAGTACCGGGAATGTGGTGTACCAGGCTCAGTCAAAAGTGATGTCCTTTCATGACAAGACGGATCTTTATGATTATCGGGGGACCCATATTGCACACATAGAAAAGAAGATTTTCAGCTTCCATGAGCGGCACTATATCTCTATGAGTGGAGGCCTGCAGTTCGAATTGTCGAATGAACTTTTTCACCTGATTAAAGATATTACGAATATCGAAGGCCTGGGATGGCAGCTGCGGGGAAATGTATGGGAACTCAATTTTGCGCTTTACGATCAGTTTGGAAGGATCGTTGCAGTCATTGGGCAGAAGATGATCTCGATGCACGACAAGTACTGCGTGGACATCTATCAGCCGGATGCTGAACCGATTGTGATCGCTATTCTGATCACGCTGCAGCATATGATCCGTGACAGGGAGAACAGCCGCGCAGCGGCTAATAATTCATCGTACTCGAATTAACGTTAAAAAATAACTTTTACCCGATTCGGGTAAAGGTTTTATGATAAGAGTAAACCATCATTTGTGTACATGTAGGAGGAATCAGAGATGATGAATGATAATGATGTTATGGGATATGCGGCAGGTAGAGAACTGTTTTCTGAGTTGAAGAAGACATATAACGGTGATCTTGCGCAGATTTATGCGTACATCATGAACAGTAGACTTGGATTGGGTGGCCTTGGGCGGACGGAAAAAGAAATGGTAGCCGGAGAGGCTTTGGATGTATGTACTGAGTACGTGCAAGCTGAAATGGTTGAGAACTATATGCTTGAGCATGGATTCCATCGTCCGAAGAATTCGGGCTTGAATAAATGGGAGGCAAACGAAGAGAATAGTACTCTCCCGAAGACAACGATGAAGTTTGGTGAATTAAGGAAGTACATTTCCAAGATCGATCGTTTGAGCATCTGCAACAAGAAAACACTGTCTTATGAGAACTATATGTTTATCTCAGATGTTCCGGATTCATACGATGATATGTATCTATACGGAATCGGAAGGACAGATTCGGAATTCCGTGCAGATCAGGCGCCGGAAGTTGCTATAAAGCTTGGAGTTGACCTTAGCAGTGAAGAGGGAAAGGCTGAAATGATTTACGCTCCATGTATCGAGATCATGCTGTCGGATGAGCCGAGAGAAGAGGAGTGAATCAAGACAACCTTTACCCGATTCGGGTAAAAGTTGGAAATGGGGGGTAAAAGAATTGGTAAAAACAATTGTCCGTGATCTCTTCTTTCTGGGACAGAAATCGGAAGAGACTACACAGAAAGATGGCCAGGTGATTCAGGACTTACAGGATACACTGGCCGCACATCGTGAAGGTTGTGTAGGAATGGCGGCGAACATGATCGGGTACAGGAAACGCTCCATCATCGTTTCTACCGGATTTTTTGATCTGGTGATGAATAACCCCATAATCCTCAGTAAAGCAGAACCCTACGAAACGGAAGAGGGGTGCCTGTCTCTAGATGGAGTCCGGAAGACAACAAGGTACAGGAAAATCGAGGTGCGGTATCAAGATGTCCATTTCAAGGAACAGAGGCAGAGCTTCAACGGATTCATCGCCCAGATCATCCAGCATGAAATGGATCATTTAGATGGGGTTATTATATGAATAAGACGGTCCGGAGGTGAGGGAGAAATGGATTTGAAGAATCCTGATATTTTTGAAAAACTGAAGAAGGGGAATGATCTATACCTGGAGAGCTTCCGGAGTGAAGGGGATATTTCCCCGGAAATCCGTCGAAAGACGGCGGAAGCCGGTCAGCATCCCTATGCCATCGTGATCGCCTGCTCTGATTCCCGAGAGATACCGGAGGCAATCTTTTCCGCGGGCATCGGAGAGCTTTTTGTGATCCGCGTGGCAGGAAATGTCCTGGATAACCACCAGCTGGGAAGTATAGAGTATGCGGCTTCTCATCTTGATGCTAATGTGATCATCATGCTGGGACACACGAGATGCGGGGCTGTCGCCGCAACGATCAAAGGATCTTCGGAAGGCTATATCCGTTATATTACGGATGATATACGTGAGGCAATCGGCGGAGAAACTGACGATTACAAAGCAACCGAGTTGAACGTAAAACATGGAGTCAATGTGATCCGGCGCGCATTTCGCGAGCACCCGGAAATCCCGTCGGAGGAACTCGATATTATCGGAGCAGTTTATAATGTTGAGTCCGGTAAAGTGGACTGGCTGTTGTAGGATCAACTTTTACCCGATTCGGGTAAAGGTTAAGAAAATATACAAGCATTCCCGTGGATGCCAAACAGGATATCCGGCAAGATGGAGGACAGTATGGAGGATAGATTCAATCTTCAAAGATTTGTAAAAGAACAGCAAAATGATTATACCACGGCCTATTTTGAGCTGTCCCAGGGGAGAAAACGCAGTCATTGGATGTGGTGGATATTCCCGCAGATCATTGGTTTGGGAATGACGGCGACATCCCAGATGTATGCGATCAAGAGTCTTGAGGAAGCAAAGGCTTTCCTGGATCATCCGTATCTTGGGAAAAACCTGCGGGAAATATCGGGAATCCTTTTACGGCTTGATTCCAGCGATGCATCCGCAATATTCGGATATCCGGATGATCTGAAACTGCGGTCTTCCATGACCCTTTTTGCGGAGGCGGACCCGCATGAGGAGGTATTCCGTAAGGTGTTGGATAAGTTTTTTGGCGGTGCGAAAGATGCGCGGACGCTGGAAATCCTGAAGACCCTGTAAACCTTTACCCGATTCGGGTAAAAGTTACGACCGTTAGAAATCAATTCCGTGCGTAGAAGGAGTAAGCAGCAGTGATTTACAAGAAGGATTCATATGTTGCCGGGAATATGTGCGACAGCAAGCTGAAATTATCGGTGCTTGCAGCTGATGGTATTGTCGAAAATGCTATTACCGAACTGATGGGGGACCTCGGCATCGATGGAATTGTAGCCATGGAAAAGTATGCCGCCATGTGGCTTATGGTGAAGAATCATATTTGTTTTGTCAGAAGACCGGGGTGGCGTGAGGAGTTTACGGTAAGGTGTTATATCAGCGGATATACGGCAGTTAAGTTGTATGTCGATACGATCATCGAGAGTAAGGCCGGAGAACTTCTGGTAAAGGCGAGGATGGAGCTTGCCGCCATTGATCTTGAAACCGGTCGGATCCGAAAAGCGGATTCGGTAGGATTTACAATAGATATGGCGCATGACACCGAAGCCTTTGGATTGGAGTTTTCGCGATTCCCGAAGACGGATGCGATGCAAATTGACACGATCACGGTTCGATCTACCAGCTTGGACTACTGCTATCACACTAATAACATTGAATATGTCCGCTTCGTCCTGGACACCTATGATTCAGAATTCTATAAGATGCATGAACCGTCTGGCCTGGAGATTCATTATTTGGGACAGTCTTTTGAAGGAGAAAAGCTGGACATAGAGAAGCTTTCGTTGGAAGACGGGGATTTGTTCAGGATTAGGAGAGATGGAGAAGAGATAACTGCATGTAAGTTCAGCTGGCAGAAACCGTAGCCGGCAGATCGGAAGATGGCCGTTTCGGGGATCAACTTTTACCCGAATCGGGTAAAGGTATTTGATTCGGAACCGATTGTACTGAAGCCATGGGACCCCATGGGAAGCCTGGCGCTATAAAGCTGATGCCGGAGATGGAGTCGTATTCATGGTATTAACCATCGGACCAATGGCTGCGTGGATTGGGAAGAGATGATAGAGATTATTGGGGGAGAAGAAATGGGACTGAAAGAGAGAAGCAAGTATATGAAACGGATTACGAAAGCATTTATTATGATCATGATCTGTATAGGTCTGACGGCATGTACCCGTACTGCCGAAGAACCGGCAGCAGAAAGTGAAAAAACAGCCGATACAGCCCAGTCATACGATAATGCAAAGGCCAGTGGGGATACAGAAGGAAATGCAGTGGTTGGGGATGTGGGGCAATCGACAAAGCTTCTCAGAAGCAAGCTTGAAGACGATGACTTCTATGTACAGGACGGAGTATTGTATGAATTCGATACTTTAAAACTTGCTTCGGAGGGGAAGCTGCTTACCTGTTTTGGAAATAATGCCGGATCGGCGTACCTTATACTGAATCTGCCGCCCGCACCCGAACAGGATGCATCTCCCGGAGATCCCGAACGCGGATGGGATCCGGAACTTCCCTGTGCTTATGATGACCCGAATGTAGAGAACTATCCGGCAAACCCGTATTTTTCCCCGGCGGGCATTCATTTTAAGCTCAGGCAGGATGAGGCGGTTGTTGTCGTAACAAGGCTTCCGGATCCGTGCAAGTACTGGTCTTTTATTGCGTATGACATGTTTGTGGAACAGCAGAAAGGGAAGGATTATTCGAAGGAAAAAGGATTCTTCGGCATAGGAAACGAAGAATCCGGTCTGTATCATACGATCTTCGGATCTATCGGTGAGCCTGTAGATATGCTGAATGCCCGTCATGATGGTGACAGTGCGTTCGGAAGCATGGCAGTGATCGTTATGTGTGCGAACACACAGGTGAGGGATAAGGTCGTAAAGAGCCTGGAAACAGCAGGATTTCCGGAGAGCATGGTTAATGTTATGGAGATACCGACGGATGTATACCGCATGGGTCTGGAGAAAGGCAAGGATACCTTCAGCCTGTTCGGACGTATTTCACAGCCGGAGGACAGGGACGCATATAATAAATATATGGCCGGGCTTGCGGAAAATGCCACAGTTTTCCGTGTGACTCCCAAAACGGAAATAGAGCCTTCCGCATTTCCGGTCAAAACCCTAACCCCGAGAGGAACGGGCGTACATGAGGCCGCCAAAGTGGATTCGTGTACGCAGAATCTTGATGACATCCGCAAGGCTATTATTGAGAAATATGAAAAAGACTATACTTATGAAGAACTGACAACGGAGATCGGTATCATTGATGGAATGACCGCCTATACAAATGATGTGAATGCAAATGGCGATGTTCACGATGCAGCTTATCTGATCTCACCGGACTTTAAACTGACGAGCGATGATGATTTTGTAGTCGTATACGGAGTAAATCATGCAGTTACCCAAAAAGCACATTACTTCAATGCAGTTCTGCATGCACGCCCCCTGTTCAACGGAGTGTGCACGGTTTTTGACTCCATGGTATCGCAAAGCGCCAATGAGTTCCTGAGGGAAGGTGAAGGGGGAACGGATGATTTTTATGTATATAAAATGGCCAGGTCCCAAATGGATGACCATACAGCCATCATCCCTTATTCTACCGGAAACGAGCAGGGAAAGTTCTATGGTGTTGATAATGATAATCCTGTATTTGTACTATTCAGGATATATCTGGATGAAACGGGTGCCGGAGCATCCTATTACGAGCTCGTCAATGACCGGGTGATCGTTTTCCATAAAAAATA
>JAFXZW010000045.1 GCA_017541035.1 Eubacterium sp.
CAGAGGACTGAAAATCCTCGTGTCGCTGGTTCGATTCCGGCTCTGGGCACTTTTTTTATTGCCTCACCTCCGTGAGGTTTTTTTGATTCGATACATTGATTGAGGAAAAATGAGAAAGATGAAGAAAAAGTTATTTCCCGTTGCTGTGGCTCTGATGCTGGGCATTACGGGCTGTGCGGCGGAAGACAAATCCGGCCGGAACAATAAAGAAGACATAAGTGAGTCTGCTTCTGCCCGGACCGAGGAGGGAACAGAACATAAAGCCGGTACCATAGCTTCGGAAGAAAAGCAGACAGCAGAAGAAGAAACCGGAGAGAAAGCAAGTTCAGAAGAAGATACCGGTGAGAACATGATCCCTGCTACAGATGTGGCAGCCGTTAAGGAACCAAGGATTACGCTTAGCGGTAATGCAGCTGACGTGGTTCAGGTAAAAGAAAACTCTTATTATGAGGGAGACAGATATGTATTGTATTTCGAAAAAGGGACGACGATCCACGGGGATATGGCAAAGCAGATCGAAAAGATTATGAAGGATGAGGAGGATCTGTTCGGATTAAAATATGAAAAGACAGAGTATCTTGCCAGTACTTCCCAGAAGGACTTTCGGAAGGAAGAACTGGGAGATTCCTTTGCCGGCGTTAATCCCGAACGGGAGAAAGTGGATATTCTGATCATGGATTACAAGGATGATGGGGCCATCGAGTGGTCAGACGTGAATACCATTCTTCTATTTGATGAGGATTTTGAAGCCGAAACGGGTGGGATGCGTACGGTATATCATGAAATGGGACATGTTCTCCGCCTCAGGCAGAGTCCTCAGCTGGGAAGTATTATTGAAGAGGGGATCGGCAACTATTCCGAGGATATGTTAACCAGGAAGAATGGAATCCCGGACTGGAGTCTGATGCAGTACTATGAAGCGGGTAATACGGAAGCACTTTATGATGCATCTGCCATCGAGGCGGATCCGGAGAAGGCTTTCCGTGAGATAAACGATGCCTCCAGATCTTCAACGCAGCCAGAATATGCATATGGGTTTCGTTTTATCCATTTTCTTCGGGAGACCTACGGAGAAGATGTGGTAAAGAAGCTGTCGGAAACCGCAGGAAGACATGGATTTGAGCCAAAGGATACCGATGCGGTTATACAGATCCTGAAAGAGACAACTTCGGAAGATGTATTCGAGCGCTTCGGTAAGTGGCTGCCGGATGGATGGAAGAAATGGTGCGCAGGATACAGGGAATACATGCAGCCGTTTGGATTTGATTTTTAGAAATCTTTTTACCTTTCCGGTTTATTCGCCATCAGGCATGAGGAACCTCCGTTTTTTGGGGGTTCTTTTTGTATCCTTTTCCTTGCGTTAGTATAGTGTGAGTGCTAAAATGTTAAGCAGGGTTTTATCGGCCGTCGGGGACGGCGTTTTTTGGAAAAGGATGGTTTCAATATGAGAATGAAAAAAGGTCAAAGCAGGATCAGACGGAGAGTGTTTTTTGCGGCACTTGCAGGGACATTTGTGTTCCTTCCTCATTTTTCTGCTTCCGCGAAAAATGAGGATGATGCTGAGTCTGTGATGAAGAGGCATGATCTCGTAGTTACAGGGACGGAACCGGAGTCCTCTACGGGACTGCACACTGAAGTACGGATACCCGGCGAAGGTCTTCATGAAGAGGCAACACCCGGTACAGGCCTTCATGATGAAGCAACATCCGATGCAGGGCTTCATGAAGAAACACCCGGTGCAGGGCTTCATGAAGAAACACCCGAAACAGGTCTTCATTTTGAGAATGCGAAGGGATTTGAGGTACGCGAGGACGGGTTTACCTATTTCATAAACGGAGCGGGGATGCCAGTCTATGGCTTCTTTGAGTATCAGGGGGAGCTTTATTATGCCGATAATAAGGGGCACGTCCGCACTACAGCAGGATGGTTTCAGGTGAGCGGAGCGTGGTATTACTCCGGTCAAAATGGTTCGCTCCGACGTGATTCGGCAATCTGGAGCGGGGGAACGATCTACTATGCCGGAAGTAACGGGGCATTAACGGGTGGCGTTCATCCGGTTGGCGATACCCTGCGTTTCTTCAATAAGGACGGGGAAGTCGTAAAGAAGACCGGCTGGCTGAAGGCGGCCGGAGGATGGTACTATCTGAAGGAGAACGGCATTGTAACGATCGATTCCGTGATCATGGATGAGGGGGTTTACTACTATGCCGGTGAGGATGGGAAGCTTACGGAAGCGGTTGCCGAATTTGATGGGAAGCTGGGATATTTTGATAAGAACGGAAAGCTTCGCACGAAGACCGGTTGGGTTTCTTTCAGCGGTGACTGGTATTTTACAACGGCAGGTGGTGAGCTTGCCCGAAACAGGATCGTCGGGTCCTCCGGAAATCTTTATTATATGGGCTCTGACGGAAAGCTCTCCGGCGGTGTTCATGAGCTTGACGGGACGCTCTATTATTTCCTTAAGGACGGTTCCCTCAGCAGGAAGAAGGGCTGGCTGCAGATCGACGGAGAGTGGTATTACGGAGAGGGTGACGGAACGCTCCGTAAAAATGACGGCGTATGGTCCGGCGGATCCCTGTATTATGTTGGCGAGACAGGTACTCTTACCGGTGGAATTCATAAGGTTGGAAACAGTCTGCGATATTTTGACGGGAACGGGGAAGTAAAAAAAGTATCCGGATGGAAGATTGTAGACGGACACTGGTGTTATATTGATCAAAACGGTGTTGTTTATTCCGGCGGAAAGTACAGAATCGGTGATTCGTATTACTATTTTGATGAGAACGGCTTTATGAAAACCGGCCTGATCAAGCTGGAAGGCGTTATGTATTATGCTTCCCGGACCGGCGAGCTGGTAACAAGCAGGAACATTACGATCGAGGATTCCAGATATTATGCAAATGAAACAGGTGAGATCGCTGTCGGGACCATGTACAAAAAGGCACAGGCTTATTCCAGCGATACAAATTACCTGATTTTGGTTAATATTTCAACTCAGAAGACAGCGGTTTTCAAGGGGTCCAAGGATAACTGGCTGCTTTTAAAGGAATTCAGCTGTTCCACAGGATCAAAGGATAGTCCGACACCTACAGGGGAATACAAAACTACGGTTCATGATAAATATTTCGACAGTCATGGCTGGCGCTGCTGGTATGCAACCGGCTTCATCGGCGGATTGTACCTCTTCCACAGTCAGCCATATCTGAAGGATGATGCGCCGAACCGGATTGCGGATGCGACCATAGGGAAGCCGTCCTCTCACGGATGCGTACGACTGAAAATAGATGATGCAAAATGGATGTATGATACACTTCCTCTCAGAACAAAGGTAGTGATCTTTAAGTAGAGAGTGTCAGGAGTATAAATCCCGGGGATCCCGGCATCGTCGGGAAGGGCTTCGGTTAAAGGGCAGCCTTTTACGGGCTGTCCTTTCCAATGCCCCGTATGATGGGCAGGCAGCCCGACATTTTCACGATACAGCGGTTTCATCCCGGGCCTGCAAAAGAATGAAACCATCGGAAAGCGATCATCGAGTAGCAGGGGGACTCACCCTGTCCGATTTGGGAGGTATGAGATTTGGTACGTCGAATATTAAAATGGATGCTGATCCCCATATGCGCTGCGGCGGTTGCAATGGTGGCTTTTTACGTGCTGTCGGTAATACCTGTGAAAAAGACAGAAAGCACGTGGAAAGCAACAATTCCCGCAGTCGGTTCCGTGTATTATGATGAGTTCGGCCAGCCGGGTAAGAATCTCTGGCTTTCCGACAACGGAAAAAGGTATTATGTAGGTGAAGACAGTATGCTCGTTACGGATCAGATCCTGGAGGAGGATGGAAAAAAGTACTATCTGGATGAACAGGGAGTGCTGAGGGTTTCTCAGAATCTGATGCTGGACGGTAAGCTGTACCGCACAGACGCGGAGGGGGTTCTTACGCCCGGAGTCGGCTGGGTAGAGGTGGATGGAAAAAAATACTACGGGAATAAGGAGGGAAATCCGGTTAAGAGCTGGATGGTGACCGAAGGAAATAAGAAGTATTATATCGGACAGGACGGTCTTCTGATGAAGGACCGGGAGCTGCTTTACCAGGGTATCCTTTATCGGGCGGATGCGGAAGGAGAGCTTGTACCTCAGTCCGGCTGGCAGACAGTGGACGGAAGGAAATACTATGCCCGTGCCGATGGTGCGGTGGTGAGGAATGCCCGGATCGAAGAACAGGGAAAGCAGTATTATCTGGATGAGGAAGGCCAGATCGTCACCTCCGGTTTTTATACCTGTGATGATGCGCTTTATTATGCCGATGCGACAGGAGCAACCCATACGGGGGAGGGATGGTTCACGGTGGACGGGAAGGACTATTATTCCGATGACACCGGGGCCATTTACCGTAGTCAGTTTATTACCGTGGACGGGAAGAAATACTTCGTTGACCGGGACGGGGTAAAGCTGGATGGCAAGCCCACCATCGACCAGTATCTGAAATGTGATGATCTGCTGGGATATATGACGGCACATTTTTCGGAATTCTATTTTAAGACGCCTTACCGGGATCTGTACGGAAATACCACAAGACCGGAGCGACTGATCATGCCCATCGGCTTATACGGAGATGATGCGGGTATGAACTGTACGGGTTTCATTTCCAGTCTGATCAAGGGAGCAGGCGGAGATCTTGACCTGGTGACGGCGATGGGACGCTTCGGCGGTTACGGAAATGCGGACAACTATCTGATGCTGGCCACGAGGGGAGTGGTACAGTATGAAGTGTTCCCCACCGTCGCAGCGCTTCTGAAGAGCGGCAAGGCAAAGAAGGGTAATATCTTCTATCTGGCGCCGAAGTGGAAATCCGGTATGGACTGTCACATGGCAGTCTTTTGGGGCGACACGTCCTCGGAGAACAAGATCTGGAGTCAGACGGCGAAGACCCTTTGTACCGTGACGGAGATCTACATGGTAGATCCCATCAACCAGATATTCATGTTTCCCCTTGCCTGCAATCTGGATGAAACAGAATGAAGGCAAGGTTCCGGCAAGCTTTGTAAGTATGATCGATGACCGGATGGAAGGGATCGTTCAAACGATCATGAATGCGGACAGCAACGTATTTTATTTCCGCAACGACGGAAAAGACAGGACAGGCGTGTTATCAGAGATCACCCGGAGGTGGACCATTTTACCGTTATTCCGAAGGGAGAAAATATCATGGCAGTTTTAGAGCATTTAAAGCGAGATTGAAAAAATACTTGCAATCCTGAATCTGCTGTGTTACTATGGTCATCTGTGATGTAGTCATCCTTGCTTCCGCATAAAGCGGAGGCCATCATACCAAAAGGAGGAAAAAAGAGATGAACAAGTACGAGCTTGCGTTGGTAATCAGCACGAAGATTGATGATGACGCAAAGGAAGCTGTTCTGGAGAAGGTGAAGAGCCGGATCGAGAGATACGGTGGTACGGTCACAAATGTGGACGACCAGGGCCGTAAGAGAATGGCTTACGAGATTCAGGACATGAAGGAAGGCTTCTACTACTTTATCCAGTTCGAAGCTCCGGCAGATGCACCTGCCAGACTTGAAGCAAAGCTTCGGATTCAGGATCATGTCATTCGTTTTCTTGTTGTAAAACCCGACGCTGAATAAGGATCGGAGGTTTTATATGAACAAGGTAATCATGATGGGAAGACTTACCCGGGATCCCGAGGTTCGTTATTCTCAGTCACGTAACGGTGATCAGATGGCTATCGCCAGATTCTCGATCGCTGTAGACCGCAAATTCTCACGCAACAGCCAGGATGGAAATGATACATCAGCAGACTTTTTCAACTGCACGGCTTTCGGACGCCTGGGAGAATTTGTTGAGAAGTATTTAAAGCAGGGAACCAAGGTCGCACTGACCGGACGGGTTCAGAATGACAATTACACAAACAAGAACGGAGAAAAGGTTTACTCTGTTCAGATCATTGCCGAAGAGATCGAATTCGCAGAGTCCAAGGCGGCTTCTCAGGGAGGCGGTTATCAGGGTGGCGGCTATCAGCCGGCGGCCGGTGGCGAGCCTGCACCGAGGAATGCTTCCGCTGACGATTTCATGAGTATCCCGGAGGGGATCGAGAATGATCTCCCGTTTAAGTAAAAGAGGAGGAACGTTATGCCTTACAATAAGAATGAGCAGAAGGATGCTGCTCCCATGAGAAGAAGAACCGTACGCAGACGTAAGAAGGTATGCGTATTCTGTGCTGATCCCAATCAGGTAATCGATTACAAGGATGCAAACCTGGTTCGGAAGTACATTTCCGAACGCGGTAAGATTCTTCCCCGCCGGATCACCGGAAGCTGCGCTAAGCATCAGAGAGCTCTGACTGTAGCTGTTAAGCGTGCACGTCAGCTGGCACTGATTCCCTACGTAGTAGAGTAATCATTTCCTGCAGATACAGGGCAGCATCCGTATGCTCCGTCTGTATCGTGAAGCGTAGGATTAAGAATGGCAGATGAATTATCTGCTGCCAAAGGACATGGTTTCAAACTGTGTCCTTTTCTTTATTTGCGTGATAAGGATACCAAGCGGGCATCGTGCCTGTGCGATACGGCCTTTCTGCGGGGCTTTTGTTTTTCTCCTACTCGATTGTTGAATGGGATTTGGAGTTATGATACAATGTCTCTATATGTTTTGAAAAAGCGCACGGAGAGCTGTAGATGATGAAGCTTTTATGCGCGTGAAAATGATTTCCGGAGAGGAAAGGCTTTCTCCGGTGGAAAGATGAGGTAAAGATATGATTCGTGCAAATGAAGATTACGGGAAGCTGCCGGGAAGCTATCTCTTCTCGACTATCGCAAAAAAAGTGGCAGCATTTTCAGAGGCTAATCCGGACAAGAAGATCATCCGTCTGGGAATCGGGGATGTGACACAGCCCCTTTGCCCGGCCGTGATCGAGGCGTTGCATAAGGCGGTGGATGAAATGGGGAAGGCGGAGACCTTCCGTGGTTATGCACCGGATCTTGGCTATGCATTTTTAAGGGAGACCATAGCCGAGAAGGTTTTCCGTCCCTTGGGAACGGACATTGCGGCAGATGAGATCTTTGTATCGGACGGTGCAAAGAGCGATTCCGCAAATATCCAGGAGATATTCGCCGGTAAGACAAAAATTGCGGTCTGTGATCCGGTCTATCCGGTGTATGTGGACAGTAATGTTATGGCCGGCCGTACCGGAACCTATGATGCGGCAACCGGATTATGGAGCGATGTGATCTACATGCCCTGCACGGCAGATAACGGCTTCTCCCCCGAGCTTCCGAAGGAGGTTCCGGATCTGATCTATCTCTGCTTCCCCAATAATCCTACCGGCGCAATGATCACTAAGCCGCAGCTGCAGGAATGGGTGGACTATGCAAACAGAAATAAGGCTGTGATCATTTATGATGCTGCGTATGAAGCATATATTCATGAAGAGGGATTGCCTCACTCCATTTATGAGTGTGAGGGAGCCAGAACCTGTGCGATCGAGCTCCGCAGCTTTTCCAAGAACGCGGGATTTACCGGTACCCGTCTGGGTTATACCGTGATCCCGAAGGATCTGAAGGATGCGGATGGCGTGTCTCTTCACAGCCTCTGGGCCAGAAGACATGGGACAAAGTTCAACGGTGCGCCCTACATCGTACAGCGGGCCGGTGAAGCGGTTTACTCTGAGGAAGGACAGAAGCAGACAAAAGAGCAGATCGAATACTATATGCGGAATGCCCGGACGATCTATGAGGGACTTGCCGGTGCCGGTTTTACCGTATCCGGCGGTGTGAATGCACCGTATATCTGGATGAAAACGCCGGATGGAATGAGCTCCTGGGATTTCTTTGATTATCTTCTGGAGAAGGCAAATGTGGTAGGAACCCCGGGCAGCGGCTTTGGCCCCAGCGGAGAAGGGTATTTCCGGCTGACAGCCTTCGGAACCTATGAGAATTCCGTAGAAGCGATGGAACGGATCCGGAAGATGTAGAGTCTGGGCCTCATTCCGGGCCGAAGAATCTTGACGTAGAAAAGAGATCCTTCACCCCCTGCGGGGTTCAGGATGACATGGGATTGTCATTCCGGGTCGAAGAATCTTGACGTAATAGAAAAGAGATGCTTCACCCCCTGCGGGGTGACATGGGATTGTCATTCTGAGCCGCAGGCGAAGAATCTCCGGATAGAACAGGAGAAGGTGTATGAAGGTAGTTGTACTTGCGGGTGGATACGGAACCCGGATCAGTGAGGAAAGTCATCTCCGCCCGAAGCCTATGATCGAGATCGGCGGAAAACCGATGTTATGGCATATCATGAAGGAGTATTCCTACCACGGCTTCAATGAGTTTGTCATCTGTGCCGGATACAAACAGCATGTGATCAAGGAGTGGTTTGCCAATTATTATCTGCATAACAGTGATGTGACCTTTGATTTTACGGATGAAAACCGTATGACGGTACATAACAATGTTGCTGAGCCGTGGAAGGTGACCATCGTGGATACCGGTCTGGATACCATGACCGGCGGGCGTATCCGCAGAGTCCGAAAATATATCGGCGATGAGACATTCATGCTGACTTACGGGGATGCGGTATGTACCGTTGATATGAATGAGCTTCTTCGGTTCCATCGGGAACAGGGAAAGATCGCAACCATTACGGCAATCCGTTTCGGCCAGCGTTTCGGCGTGCTGGAGCTGGATCCGGAAACGAAGCTGATCACCTCCTTCCGGGAGAAGGAGGAAACGGATTCTGCCCGGATCAACGGCGGATATATGGTGCTGGAGCCGAAGGTTTTTGATTATCTGGAGGATGACAGTACCATTTTCGAGCAGAAGCCCATGCGCCAGCTGGCGAAGGACGGGGAGCTGAATGCTTATGAGTATGATGGCTTCTGGCAGTGTATGGATACCAAGAGAGAACATGATCTTCTGGATCGAATGATCGAAAGCGGAAATGCACCCTGGATGGTCTGGTAGACTGTGGTTCTTTTGTGAGGTATCATCATGAAGAAAGAGGATCTGAATTTTTTTGCGGGGAAAAGAATACTTGTTACCGGGCACACCGGATTTAAAGGAAGCTGGCTAACCAGGATCCTTCTTTATGCCGGGGCAGAGGTGATCGGTTATTCACTGGTACCTGAGGGAGAAAGTCTGTATCGGCTGATGGATGAAAAAGCAGAGAAGGGTTCTCTGAAGTCGGTGATCGCGGATATCCGGGATTACGACCGGCTGCTTGCGGTGATGCGGGAGACACAGCCGGAGCTGGTGCTTCACATGGCGGCGCAGCCTATCGTGCGTACTTCCTATGAGCAGCCCCGCTATACCTATGAAACGAATGTCATGGGAACCGTGAATCTCTGCGAAGCGGTGCGGCTGACTCCGTCGGTTAAATCGTTTCTGAATGTGACAACGGATAAGGTATATAAAAATGAGGAGCGGGGCGAGGCATTCCGGGAAGAGGAACCCCTGGATGGTTATGATCCCTATTCCAATTCCAAGTCCTGTTCCGAACTGGTGACACATAGTTATGTAAACTCGTTTTTCAGAGAAATGGGCATCGCGGCGTCTACCGCCCGTGCCGGAAATGTGATCGGTGGAGGAGATTTTGCCCGGGATCGGATCATTCCCGATTCCGTACGAACTGCGCTGAGCGGTCTTTCAGCCTCATCGAATGAAGAGGCTTCGGTGATACGGGTAAGGAATCCCTATTCCATCCGACCCTTCCAGCATGTGCTGGAGCCTCTTTTCATGTATCTCACGATCCTGAAGGAGCAGACGTTGCGACCGGAGCTGGCGGGTGCTTATAATATCGGTCCGGAGGATGCCGACTGTGTGACGACGGGTGATCTGGTGACACGTTTCTGCACGGCCTGGAACCGGACAGGAACAGGAGAGGAGCTCACCTGGGAGAATGTGGGAAATGCCGGGCCTCATGAGGCCACCTTCCTCAAGCTGGACTGCAGTCTGGCGCGAAAGACCTTTGGCTGGAAACCTGTGTGGAATATCGACCGTGCTCTGGAAGAAACCGTAGCGTGGACGCGGGTTTATGCAGATTCGGAAGATAAGGAACCCGGGGTAAGAAGTGAAATGATACGGGCAGAGATGGAACGGGAGATCGAAGCATTCCTGGAGGATACGATGTCTGCTTGAACGACTTCAGGAGTCGTTTTGGATAAGGAAAGTCATCCTGAACAAGAGAGCTCTTCAGGAGTTGTTTTGGATAAGGGAAGTCATCCTGAGCCATGTGCGAAGCACTTGGTGAAGGATCTTACAAAGGATCTTACAGAATAAAGATTCTTCAGACCACACAGGAATAAGACTCTTTGGATCAGAGGAAAAAGATGGAAAATAAAGACAGAGAGCAGGAGCTGCGCCGGAAGATAAAGGATCTGGTGGCACAGTATTACGAAGAAATAAAGAAGCCGGAACAGGAAAAAATCTACCAGCCAGGCGATCGCATTTCCTATGCATCCCGTGTGTATGATGAGAAGGAAATGCTTTCCCTCACGGATGCCATGCTGGATTTCTGGCTTACAACAGGACATTTTGCGGATCAGATGGAAAAGGAATTTGCAGAGTGGATCGGAGTACGGCACGTCCATCTGGTAAACAGCGGATCCTCTGCGAATCTGCTGGCCTTTATGGCATTGACATCACCGCTGCTTGGCGACCGCCAGGTGAAAAGGGGTGATGAGGTGATCACCGTTGCCTGCGGTTTTCCTACCACGGTCAGCCCGATCCTGCAGTACGGAGCGGTTCCGGTTTTTGTGGATGTGACGATCCCTCAGTATAATATCGATACGTCGAAGCTGGAGGCGGCCCTGTCCGAAAAGACAAAGGTGGTGATGATCGCGCACACGCTGGGAAATCCTTTCTGTCTCCGGGAAGTAAAGGCTTTCTGTGATCAGCATCGGCTGTGGCTGATCGAGGATAACTGCGATGCGCTTGGTTCAAAGGTAACGATTGACGGAGTGACAAAATATACCGGAACCTGGGGAGATATCGGAACGTCCTCATTTTACCCGCCTCACCATATGACCATGGGAGAGGGAGGCGCGGTCTATACCGATGATCCGTTGCTTCACAGGATCCTGCTCTCCATGCGGGACTGGGGCAGAGACTGTATCTGTCCTTCCGGTCGTGACAATCTCTGCGGACACCGGTTTGACGGGCAGTTTGGCGAGCTTCCTTCTGGCTACGACCATAAATATGTTTACAGCCACTTCGGTTATAATCTGAAGGTGACGGATCTCCAGGCGGCCATCGGCGTGGAACAGCTGCATAAATTCCCCGGATTTATAAGAAGAAGAAGAGAAAACTGGCAGTATCTGCGGGAAAAGCTGGAACCGCTTTCAGACAGGCTGATCCTTCCCGAACCGGAGCCGGACAGCGAGCCTTCCTGGTTTGGCTTTCTGATCACCGTTCGTCCGGAAGCGGAAGTCACACGCAATGAGGTGACGAAATATCTGGAAGATCACAATATTCAGACTCGTCTGCTCTTCAGCGGAAATCTGATACTGCATCCCTGCTTTGACCAGATTCGTGGAACGGATGCATACCGGGTATCCGGAGATCTTGCGGTTACGGATGAGGTCATGAAGAATTCCTTCTGGATCGGAGTATATCCGGGCATGACGAAGGAAAAACTGGATGCCATGATAAAGGCACTTTTCGAAGCAACGCGTTTACGCTCCGAATGAACGGCTTTCAGGGCTGCAGGGGCTGAATTGTTAAAGAAAAACATGGTGCAGCGCAGGGAATAAGGGAGTCCTGCGTATGCCCGCAAAAGAAGGAGGATGGAAATTATGAATTGTCCGAATTGTGGAAACCCGGTACCGGAGGGAGCCATGTTCTGCCAGTGCGGAACAAGAGTCATGCAGTATGCAGGGGGGCAGCAGAATGCCTCCGGTTATGGCCAGCAGCCTGCACAAAGCAGCGGTCAGCAGTCCGCACAGGGATACGGTCAGCAGCCCGCACAGAGTAGCGGACAGCAGTCTGCGCAGGGATACGGCCAGCAGTCCGCGCAGGGATATGGCCAGCAGTCTGCGCCGGGGCAGAATCCGCAGCTGAATGCAGCGCCGAAGCCTGCCATGATCAAGGTCCCGAAATATGTGAAACCTTCAATCTGCCGGATCGTCGGTTCCGTTCTGATCCTTATTTCTGTTCTGGTTCCGGTCTGGTTCGGATCAGGCTTTGCAGGAGGATATGCCGGTGCGGGATTTTTTGCGACGGGAGGAGGTATCCTGGCTTTTTGGGGGATCCTAATGCTTCTGACCGGTCTGGCGATGCTCTTTTTCGAAGTGGATTTTACTCCGATCCGCATGGTACAGAGTAACTTCCATGAGCTTCCCTATGCCCGCTTTTATCTTCCCGGATTCGCATTTTTACTGTTGCTTCTGGGGACATTTGCACATTCGCTGGGAACCCATGATATCGGCTGGGGCTGGTGGCTGTGCCTGATCGGGATCTTACTGTCCCTGATCTCACCGGTTCAGGATTTTCTGAAAGAAAAAAGAGAAGGTGTGTAAAAAATCTCTTGTTTCTTCGGGGATTATCGGTTATAATGTCCGAAATGTATCTCCGCGAGGAGGAGAATAGAGAGAAAGGCAGAGAAGGAGACTTCTTTTTCAAAGGACAGACAGAGAGTCATGGCCCCGGGCTGAAAGCCATGATGTGACACCTGAAAGAGCGGAACACTCCGGAGCCGGCTGCTTGAAGGAAGAGTAGGGCAGCACGTAAAACGCACGTTACGCGTATAAGAGTGCGGGCTTGACAGAAGTCCGAATTCGGGTGGTACCACGGTTTATGATCGTCCCGAGGCATATATCGGCCTCGGGACGTTTTATGTTTGCAAAAGAATAACCTAAGTCATCGGGACATTTAACGTTTGTGAACAGAATAACATGAGTCAATAGAAGAGAGGAAAAGGAAATGTACAGAGACAAAACGATTGATCAGATGTCAGAACAGGATGTAGGGAAAAATGTCCGCCTGGCGGGCTGGGTGGAGAATATCCGCGATCATGGCGGGGTATCCTTTATCGACCTTCGGGATATGTACGGTGTGATGCAGGTCGTGCTTCGGGATACGACACTGCTGGACGGCATCGCCCGGGAGCAGGCCATTTCCGTCGAGGGACTGGTGGAGCATCGTGATGAGGAGACCTATAATCCGAAGATTCCTACCGGCACCATCGAGCTGGAAGCTCATTCCATCGATATCCTGGGCAAGGTTTATGCTCAGCTTCCCTTTGAGATCGTGACCTCAAAAGAGGTGCGGGAGGATGTCCGTCTGAAATACCGTTATCTGGACCTCCGGAATCAGAAGGTGAAGGACAATATCCTCTTCCGTTCCAAAGTGATCAGTTTCCTCAGAAAGAAGATGGAGGAAATGGGTTTCGTGGAGATCCAGACACCCATTCTCTGTGCTTCTTCTCCGGAGGGAGCCAGGGACTACATTGTTCCCTCCCGCCGTTACAAGGGAAAATTCTATGCATTGCCACAGGCACCCCAGCAGTATAAGCAGCTGCTGATGGTGTCCGGTTTTGATAAATATTTTCAGATCGCTCCCTGCTTCCGCGATGAGGATGCCAGAGCCGACCGTTCTCCGGGAGAGTTCTATCAGCTGGATTTTGAAATGAGCTTCGCAACCCAGGAGGATGTCTTCCGTGTGGGTGAGGAGGTTCTGTCCGAGACCTTTAAGAAGTTTGCACCGGAGGGTTATGCGGTTACGGAAGCACCCTACCCCATCATCAGCTACAAGCAGGCTATGCTGGAGTTCGGAACGGATAAACCGGACTTAAGGAATCCGCTCCGGATCATTGATCTCTCGGATTTCTTCCAGAAATGTACATTTAAACCCTTCCACGGAAAGACTGTCCGGGCCATCAATGTACCGAAGAAGCTGTCCAAGGGGCAGCATGAAAAAATGCTGAAATTCGCTCAGGGTATCGGAATGGGCGGCCTTGGTTATCTGGAGGTTCTGGAGGACGGAAGCTATAAGGGCCCCATCGATAAGTTCATTCCGGATGAGCTGAAGGAGGAGCTGAAGACACAGGCAAAGCTTTCTGTCGGAGATACTATTTTCTTTATTGCTGATAAGGAACAGAGAGCAAATCTTTTTGCAGGCCAGATCCGGACAGAACTAGGCGAGCGCCTGGAACTGAATGAGAAAAATGCATACCGTTTCTGTTATGTCAATGATTTCCCCATGTATGAATATGATGAGGAGATCAAGGGCATGGCCTTTACTCATAATCCCTTCTCCATGCCCCAGGGAGGCCTGGAGGCTTTAAATGAGAAGGATCCTCAGGATATCCTGGCTTACCAGTATGATATCGTCTGCAACGGCGTGGAGCTTTCCTCCGGTGCAGTACGGAATCATGATATGGAGATCATGGAAAAGGCTTTTGAGATCGCAGGCTATTCCAAAGAGGTTCTGGAGCAGAAATTCGGAGCACTCTACAGCGCTTTCCAGTTCGGTGCACCTCCGCATGCGGGCATGGCTCCCGGCGTGGACAGGATGATCATGCTTCTTCGAAATGAGGAGAATATCCGAGAGGTGATTGCCTTCCCCATGAGCGGAACCGGCCAGGATCTTATGTGCGGTGCTCCGGGCGAAGTGACGGAGCTGCAGCTGCGGGAGACACATATCAAGGTGAGAGATTAATTCCGGAAGCATAATAAACCGGACAGCCAAAAGAGATTCTTCACTTCGTTCAGAATGACACGTCATCCTGAGAAGCAGTGCAGAATTCCCTCACTTCAGAAAAGGAGAAGAAGATGCAGATTACGGATGAAACCATCGAATATGTCGGCATTCTCGCCAAGCTTGAACTCTCTGAGGAAGAGAAGGAACGGGCAAAGAAGGATATGTCCGATATGCTGAATTACGTGGATAAGCTGAATGAACTGGATGTATCCGGCGTGGAACCCATGAGCCATACCTTCCCCGTATCAAATGTGATGCGGGAGGATGTCGTGACGAATGGGGATGATCGGGAAAAAATCCTGGCGAATGCACCGGAGAAAACGGAAGAAGCATTTATCGTACCCAATACATTTTAGTGACGGATCCGCACCCTCCGGATGCTATGCATCCCGGGTGCTGAATCAGTATCGTTTGATGTGCAGCCTACTCTAAGGAGAGATGAAATGGAAAGAGAAGAGATTCTCCGCCTTTCTGCAGCGGAGCTGGGGCGCAGGATCGCTGCGGGTGAGGTGACGAGCGTAGAGGCAACGAAGGCTTACCTGGACAGGATTGGTGCGCATGATAAGGAGATTCATGCCTATATTACCGTGGATACCGAAGGCGCGATCCGTCAGGCCGAGGAGGCTGACCGCAGGATCGCGGCGGGAGAGCTGACCGGTCCTCTGGCCGGCGTGCCAATGGCTATCAAGGATAATATGTGCATTGAAGGACAGCTGACTACCTGTGCTTCCAAAATCCTCGGGAATTTTGTACCCACCTATACATCTTCAGCCGTACAGGCTCTGCGGGAAGCAGGTGTGGTGGTTCTCGGAAAAACAAATATGGATGAATTTGCCATGGGAAGTACCACCGAGACATCGTATTTCGGGCTTACCCGGAATCCGAGGGACCTCTCCCGGGTTCCCGGCGGATCCTCAGGGGGCTCTGCAGCGGCTGTTGCCGCAGACGAATGTGCAGCCGCCCTGGGATCGGATACGGGCGGTTCCATCCGTCAGCCGGCAGGCTTCTGCGGCGTTGTCGGGATCAAACCGACCTACGGAAGGGTATCCCGCTATGGATTGATCGCCTACGGATCTTCCCTGGACCAGATCGGACCTCTGACGAAGACGGTAGAGGATTCAGCAGTCATTCTGGAAACCATTTCCCGTGTTGATGAGAAGGATTCCACCTCCGCCCGCCTTCCTGAGGATAGCGCAGAGGCAGCTACCGATTTTACCACTGCTCTGGTTAATGATGTAAGGGGCATGAAGATCGGCGTGCCGAGGGATTATTTCCTGGAAGGGATCGATCCTGAGGTAAAGGAGAGGGTCCTTGCAGCAGCAGAGAAGTTCCGTGAGCTGGGTGCTGAGGTAGAAGAGTTTGACCTGGGAATGGTGGAGTACGCGATCCCCGCCTACTATATCATCGCCTGCGCGGAAGCATCCTCCAATCTTGAACGCTTTGACGGCGTGAAGTACGGATACCGGACAGAGAGCTATACCGATCTGCATAATATGTACAAAAAAACCCGCTCCGAAGGCTTCGGTGCGGAGGTAAAGCGCCGGATCATGCTGGGAAGCTTTGTGCTTTCCTCCGGATATTATGACGCATATTACGTAAAGGCACTTCGCGTGAAGGCCCTCATCAAGCAGGCCTTTGACAAAGCCTTTGAGAAATACGATGTGATCCTCGGACCGGTGGCACCCACCACGGCACTCCCCATCGGAGAGTCTCTCAGTGACCCCATAAAAATGTACCTCGGTGACATTTACACCGTGTCTGTCAATCTGGCCGGTCTCCCGGGCATCTGTCTCCCATGCGGGAAGGACAGCAACGGACTGCCGGTTGGCCTGCAGCTACTGGGACAGACCTTTGCGGAGAAGACACTGATCAGGGCGGCCTATACATATGAGCAGAGCATGTAATCATGAACGGAACATATCATCCTGAGCGAAGCGAAGGATCTGTAAAGAAATTCCCAAGGCTTGCGAATGAAAGGAATATGTCATCCTGAGCGAAGCGAAGGATCCTGATACGGAGGATTATAAATGAGCAAAGAATACGAAGTCGTCATCGGACTTGAGGTCCACGTCGAATTAAATACGAAAACCAAGATCTTCTGTGGCTGCTCCACTGCCTTCGGAGGCGCTCCCAACACCCATGTCTGTCCGGTGTGCTCCGGTATGCCCGGATCCCTGCCGGTTCTTAACAAAGCGGTTCTGGAAAAGGCCATAGCTGTAGGACTTGCGACCAACTGTGCCATCACGGAGAACAGCAAATTTGACCGTAAGAATTATTTCTATCCGGACAATCCGCAGAATTATCAGATTTCCCAGCTGTATTATCCCATTTGCCGGAACGGACATGTGGACATTCAGACGGAAAAGGGAGAAACAAAGGCCGTGCGCATCCATGAGATCCATATGGAGGAGGATGCCGGCAAGCTGGTACATGATGCCTTCACGGACGAAACCTATGTGGATTTCAACCGCTCCGGTGTCCCGCTGATTGAGATCGTTTCCGAGCCGGACATGCGTTCCGCAGATGAGGTGATCGCATATCTGGAGGCTCTCCGGGAGACCATCCAGTACCTGGATGCTTCTGACTGCAAGCTGAACGAGGGCTCCATGCGCGCGGATGTGAATCTGTCCATTCGTGAAAAGGGCAGCAGTGAATTCGGAACCCGTACGGAATCCAAAAACCTGAATTCCTTCCGGGCCATCCGCCGCTGTATCGAAAATGAAGTTAACCGTCAGATCGATCTTCTGGAATCCGGTGAAAAGGTTGTACAGGAAACCCGCCGATGGGATGATGAGAAGGGATATTCCTATTCCATGCGTTCCAAGGAGGATGCACAGGATTACCGTTATTTCCCGGACCCTGATCTGGTACCCATCTATGTTTCCGATGATCTGATCGAGGAGATTCGCTCCCGTCAGCCGGAAATGAGAAGAGAAAAGGCTCTTCGCTATAGGGAAGAATATCAGCTTCCGGATTATGATATCGAGCAGATCACAGCGGAAAAGAAGCTGGCGGATCTTTTTGAGGAGGCCGTTGCGGCAGGAGCAGATGCGAAGAAGGCTTCCAACTGGCTGATGACCGAGACCATGCGTCTGATGAAGGAGACCGGAACGGACGCCGGAAAGCTCTGCTTCAGCGGGGCTCATCTGGCTGAGCTGATCGCTCTGGTAGATGCAAAGGAGATCAATAATGCCGTTGCAAAGGAAGTATTTGAGAAGGCTGTTTTTGCGGAGAACATCAGCCCGGCTCAGTATGTGAAGGAACACGACCTTTCCACCCGTACGGATGATTCTGTTCTTTCCAGCGTTGTGGATCAGGCTATTGCAGCAAATCCCAAGGCTGTAGAGGATATAAGGAACGGCAAGGGAAAGGCTGTCGGAGCGATCGTGGGATATGTCATGAAGGAAATGAAGGGAAAATGTGATCCCGCAACGGCGAATCAGATGATCCAGAATAAGCTGAAGGAAAGCGGTATCATGTAGGACCGGGCAGGACTGCATCTGAAGGAATTCCGGAAAAGACGTAACAAAAAGGTTGCATTTGTAACATAATTGTAATATATTATCGTAGGAATCAGAGGAGTATGACCGGACAGTATCCTGCGAGAATGCAGGATATCCGTATAAAGAGGTATATAAAATGGCTAAGAAAAAAGATCAGAATCAGACTGACTTTTACGATGATGATTATTATGGCGTAGAATATTACGACGGGGACGAGGACTATGAGGAACCCGCGGAAAAAGTGAAGGGACGGGTGTCTTCCAATGCAAAATGGGGGATCACACTGATCGTGGAACTGATTCTGATCGTGGTCCTGATCCTGGCTCTGGTGCGTTCCTACGTTCACAACAAATATCAGCTTCTGGACATTCATGAGATCAATGAAGAGGAAATGGCCATCAATGACGGCCTGAACAAGGATGTTCTGAAAGGCTATACAAATATCGCGCTATTCGGCGTGGATGCGCGGGATATGAATCTGGATGCGGGCGGCCGCAGTGATGCGATCCTCATCGCCAGCATCAATAACGATACGAAGAAGGTGCGTCTGGTATCTGTGTATCGTGATACCATTCTGGAGATCCAGGACACGGACGGAACTTATACCTCCAAGGTCAATGCGGCCTATGCCTACGGCGGAGCGGAGCTGGCCATCCGGACACTGAATGCGAATCTGGATATGAATATCACGGATTATATCACCATCAACTGGGAGGGACTGACCCGCGCCATCGATGCCATCGGCGGTGTGCAGATCCATGTGGAAGAGGATGAGCTGGACATGCTGAATGCCTGCCTGAAGGAGCAGATCAGCGTGACCGGCATTTATTCCGACGGTGTTTTCACCACAGGTGATCTGATGCTGAACGGTGCGCAGGCAACGGCTTATTCCCGTATCCGCAGCACAGGCCGCGGTGACATTACCCGTACCGAGCGGCAGCGTGAGGTGATCTCTGCCATGGTAACCAAACTGAAGGGCAGCAGCCTTTCCACCATCGATGATGTGATCGATCAGATCTTCCCTTATATCAGTACGAGTATCACAGAGAAGGAAATGTATGATCTGGCTTCCAGCATGCTCTCCTACAGCCTGGACGAGAATCTGGGATTCCCCATCCGTTTCGGCTATTATTCCTCGGACAGCAAGGGCTCCTGTATTGCGCCGGAGAATCTGCAGGAGAATGTGATCGCGCTGCAGCGTTTCCTTTTCAACAATACATCCTACGTACCGACACAGAATGTGCGGAGGATCTCGGAGGGACTGGCTTCGGAAACCGGTTTCGGAAGCAAGGGAACCGTATATCTGCCGTCCGAAGAGGAAGGAAACTGATATCTCCCGATCAGACAGAATTCAGACAAGACATGAGGAGAGAATGAAAATGATGCAGAATGCGATGATCGCACAATCCGGCGGCCCCACGGCTGCCATTAACGCCACCCTGGCCGGAGTAATCCGCGGACTTCAAAGCAGCGGCAGCTGCGGAACTGTCTATGGGGCGCTTCACGGTATTACAGGGGTGATAGAAGAGACATTCTTAAATCTGTCCGAAAAGTGCGAGGAGGATGAGGCATTTCTGAACCGCCTTGTACGTACTCCCGCCATGTATCTGGGCTCCTGCAGGATCAAAATGCCGGATCCCGCAGAGGAAAAGGGAATCTACGACCGTATCTTTGTGACACTGGAGAAGTATCGTGTCGGCTGGTTCTTCTACATCGGCGGAAATGATTCCATGGATACCATTACCAAGCTTTCCGGAGAGGCAGTGAGACGGAATTCACCGATCCGTTTTGTGGGTGTACCCAAAACCATTGATAATGACCTGGTGCTGACGGATCACACGCCGGGCTACGGATCCGCCGCAAAGTATATCGCTTCCTCCATGCTTGAGATAGCGCATGATACCTATATCTATGATCTACCCTGCGTGACCATTGTGGAGATCATGGGAAGAGATGCCGGCTGGCTCACGGCTTCCGCATCACTGGCCCGTAATGACTATAATGAAACACCCCAGCTGGTGTATCTTCCGGAGGTACCTTTCCACAGATCCCAGTTTCTTGAGGATGTGCGGGGCGTGCTGAAAAATGCGAAGAACGCAGTGGTAGCCGTTTCGGAGGGCATCCGGGATGAGAACGGAGTTTATATCAGTGCAAAGGTAAAGAGTGAAGACAAGTTCGGACACATGCAGTTGTCCGGTGTCGGCAAGGTTCTTGAGAATCTGGTAAAGCAGGAGATCGGAACGAAGGTGCGTTCCATCGAACTGTCCATCCTGCAGCGCTGTGCGGGCCATATTGCATCCGCACAGGATATTAAGGAATCCGGAGAGCAGGGAGAGGCTGCTGCGCGTATGGCTCTGGACGGTGAAACAGGCGTTATGCCCGCCGTTGAGCGCATCAGTGACGAACCTTACAGCTACCGGATCGTAACCCGGAGGCTGGAGGAGATTGCCAATCAGGCCAGGCGGGTGCCGCGGGAATGGATCAACGAAGCAGGCAATGACGTGACGGAAGACTTTATTCGCTACGCCCGTCCGCTGATCCTGGGAGAGCAGAAAAATGAGTGGCAGGACGGTCTTCCGTATTATCTTTCGGTGAAGCATCTGTCCCGCAGATAGTGTAAATTTTACCGTACTTTTTCCTTGCCATATGTCAGGGGATTGGGTATAATAAGAATTGAGATATCTCAACGAGTTCGTTTTCTGGGATGCGCGACAACTCCTGTTTATTTTGAACCTACATCTTCTTAAACGGGAATCCTATATTTGGGGCCGGATGACCAGCCTCCTTTGAGTGGACTTCAGAAGGTCACGTGCGGACACCCACCTGGCCGATGGCTAGGAGTCAGAAGACGGGAGCCGGCATCCTGGATGAACTCGCCGAATAAAGCAGCGCACAGCTGCTTTTTCTTTTTATCAGAGGTGGATGATCGTGAAAAAGTGGATACGCAGAATTACAGATTTTGTGAATGATACGCAGGACGAGCACATGAACGCTTTTGCCGGTCAGTCGGCGTTCTTTGTATTTTTGTCTATTTTTCCGCTTCTGAATATCCTGCTGATGCTGACCCCCTTTCTTCCGTACTCTCAGGATGAACTTGTGAGACTGATCACCGATGTGGTTCCGCAGGAACTGGCGGGCTTTGTAAAGGGGATCATCAGTGACATTTTCGCCAATAATTCACCGTCCCTGACCATTATTTCCATTGTTGCAGGTCTCTGGTCAGCGGCAAAGGGAATCGAAGCGATCCGGAACGGACTGAATGAGGTTTACCGTTCCCGGCAAAAACAGAATTTTATGCTCCTCCGTGCGGTCAGCGTTCTTTATACCATTATTTTCATTATCATCGTTCTGGTGCTGGCCTTTGTCAATCTGTTCGGCGATCAGGTGGCGGAATACATCAGTGAGCATTATTCCGAAACGGCGCACATTATGAACTTCATCGTACGGATCCGTGGGGTAGCTACTTTTATCCTGGCCTTCGGAGCCATACTCCTGATGTATACCATTCTGCCCAGAAGAAAACTGCTGTTCCGGTTCCAGGTGGTGGGCGCAGCCTGCTGTTCCGCGGCCTGGGGACTGATCACCTGGGGATTCTCCTACTACATCAGGTATACGATGAATAAATCCGCCATGTATGGATCTCTTACCACCATCATCCTTCTGATGTTCTGGATCTATATCATGATCAATGTATTCCTCTGGTGTGCACAGATCAATGAATTCCTTTACATCTATGTGTATAAGGAAAGGGCGGCGGCAGCAAGGGCCAGACAGAAGCAGAGAAGGAAGGCCGTAAAAGAATGGCTGAAAAGCCATATTCCTTTTCTGAAAAAGATAAAATCCTCCGGAGCAGATGAATCCGAACCGGAGGAAGAAGGAGAGCCTGCTGAAGGTGAGGAAGTGACGGAGAAGCCTGCGCAGGAAGAAATGACGGAGAAGCGTGCGCAGGAAGAAGCGACGGAGAAGCCTGCGCAGGAAGAAATGACGGAGAAGCGTGCGCAGGAAGAAGTGACGGAGAAGCAAGCGCTGGAAGTGGTAACGGAGGCGCGGGAAGAAACGGCAGAGAATCAGGCGAAGGAGCCGGATAAACCGGCTGAGAGGAGGTAGCGGGATGGCTCATGTAACGGATATCACCTGGGATGCGTCGGATTTTGTCATGCTGGCTGATTTTGCCCCACATATCGTGCAGGAGATCCGATATCACTCTACATTTAATTTCATAGGAGACAGGATTGACGGTTATGAAGAGCCGGTAGCATTGCTGACGAAGGAGGCGGCACGGGCCCTGAAGGCTGTCAGTGTAGAATTGATCGTCAAGGGCTATCGACTGAAGGTGTTTGATGCCTACCGCCCCGCGACGGCAGTGAAGCATTTTATCTACTGGGGAATCGAAGATCAGGATATTCGAATGAAGCCGTATTTTTATCCGGATCTGGAGAAGCAGGAACTCTTCAATCAGGGGTATATCGCGAAGCAATCCAGTCACAGCCGCGGAAGTGCGGTGGATCTGACACTTCTCGATATGACAACCGGTAAGGAAGTGGATATGGGAGGTCCCTTTGATCTCTTCAGCGAAGTATCCCATCCGGACTACCGGGGCATCACGGATGAACAGTATGAGAATAGAATGCTTCTGCAAAAAGCAATGGTTCGGAACGGATTCCTGCCGCTATCCTGCGAGTGGTGGCACTTTACACTGGCGAATGAACCGTATCCGGATACCTACTTTACCTTTCCGGTATCGTCGGAGTCCCTGAAAAGCACGTAAAATGCCGCGCCGGAAGGTTTACCAGGCCGGCTGGATCCTTTATTTTATCACGAAGATATGTGCCCTTACACGCATAGCGCGGAGGGCTTGTGATGGAATGGAAGGGTCCGTGAATAGTTAACGAAAAATAATAAAAAATAGCCTGGATTTATAATCCATATGAGTCTTATTTTTGATATGATATGCATGTGACTGTTTCGTCACATGCATTTTTTATGCATGAAATCTGACGGTTTTGGGGAGGTATAACATGGAGAATTTTACTTTTTATTCACCGACATTTTTTGTGTTCGGCAAGGATACGGAAAATGAGGCAGGGAGTTATGTAAAAAAGTTCGGCGGAAACAAGGTCCTGATCCACTACGGAGGAAACAGCGCGAAGCGTTCCGGCCTTCTGGATCGTGTGGAAGCATCGCTCCAAAAGGAAGGAATCCCTTATGTCATGCTGGGGGGTGTAAAGCCGAATCCGAGAAGTGGATTGGTATATGAGGGGATTGAGCTCTGCCGGAAGGAGAGTGTGGATTTCGTCCTGGCTGTCGGCGGGGGAAGCGCGATTGATTCCGCCAAGGCCATAGCGGCGGGAACCGTTTATGACGGTGATTTCTGGGATTTCTACAGTGGAAAGCCCATTACGGAGGCGCTTCCGGTAGGAACGATCCTGACCATAGCCGCAGCCGGCAGTGAAGGAAGCCCGGATTCCGTGATCACGAAGGAAGAGGGAATGTTTAAGCGCGGAGCCAGCGGAGATGCTATTCGTCCGAAGTTCAGTATCCTGAATCCGGCACTGACACAGACACTTCCTGCGTACCAGTCTGCAGCGGGAATCACGGATATCATGGCACATTTGTATGAGCGTTATCTCACCAATACAAAGGAGGTTGAGGTGACGGACCGGCTGATCGAGGCACTCCTGCTTACCATGAAGCATGAAGGCCCCCGCGTGATCGCGGATCCGGATAATTACGAGGCACGGGCAAATATCATGTGGGCCGGAATGATGGCTCATAACAATTCCTGCGGTGTCGGACGGAGTCAGGACTGGAACAGCCATAATATCGAGCATGAGCTGTCAGCTCTCTATGACTGTGCTCACGGAGCGGGTCTTGCAGTGACCATGCCTGCCGTATTCAAATATGTGATGAATCATGATGTGATGCGTTTTGCGAAGGCTGCTGTTCGTGTATGGGGATGTCAGATGGATTTTGACCATCCGGAAGTAACGGCGCTGGAGGGGATTGAAGCCTTCCGCAGTTTTCTTATATCCATCGGAATGCCGAAGAACTTCGCAGAGCTGGGCGCAAAGGAGGAGGATATCCCGAAGCTGGTGGAGGTTCTCTGCCGGGGAGACGGAAGGGACGGATCGATCTACGGTTTTGTGAAGCTGACTGAGGAGGACTGCACGAAGATCTATCAGATGATGGTATAAAGGAGGAGCCGAAAATGAAAGCGTTATTTATCGGGGGAACAGGAACCATCAGTACAGCCATTGTACGCAGACTGGCAGAGGAACTGGGATGGGAGGTTTGGCTGCTTAACCGCGGAAACCGCGCGGTGCCGGAGGGCGTGCACCAGATCATAGCGGATATTTCGGATGAAACCGACGCAGCACAGAAACTGGAAGGGATGGAGTTCGACGTGGTCAATGAATTCATTGGCTTCGTTCCGGAACAGGTGGAGCGCGACTACCGTCTCTTCAGGGGAAAGACAAAGCAGTACATTTTCATCAGCTCCGCATCGGCTTATCATAAGCCCGCAGCAAGCTATATCATTACAGAGGGAACAACCCTGGCAAACCCGCACTGGGAATACTCCCGGAACAAGATCGCCTGTGAGGAATTCCTGATGAAAAAATATCGGGAAGAGGGCTTCCCGGTGACCATCGTTCGACCGAGCCATACCTATGACGAGAGAAATGTACCTCTCGGCGTACATGGAAAGAAGGGCTTTTACCAGGTGATCCGTCGTATGCTGGACGGAAAGCCGGTCATCATACAGGGAGACGGATCATCCCTGTGGACAGCTACCTTTAATACCGATTTTGCCATCGGGTATACCGGGTTGATGGGAAACCGGCATGCCATCGGCGAGGCCTTCCAGATCACGGGAGATGAGACTCTCACATGGGATCAGATCTATCAGACGATCGCGGATGCACTGGGTGTTAAGCTGAATGCTTATCATGTATCTTCCGATTTTCTCAGTGCTGCCGGAGATAAATACGGCTTTGATTTCGAGGGAAGTCTGACAGGCGATAAGTCGGTATCGGTGGTTTTCGATAACCGTAAGTTGAAGAGGGTCGTGCCGGATATGAAGACGACAGTACGTTTTGATCAGGGTGTCCGTATTGCTCTGGATTATGTTCTGTCTCATCCGGAGTGTCAGGTGGAGGATCCGGAATTTGATGCGTGGTGTGACAGAGTGATCACAGCACTGGAGGAGGCAAAGACAAAAATCTGATGCGGGTGGCAGAATGAAAAGTAAGAAAAGGAGAAAGCAATATGGTTGATGTAAAGGGACGTTGGGCGTTGATCACAGGGGCAAGCAGAGGAATCGGTTATCTTGCGGCGAAGTTTATGGCAGAGCAGGGCTGCAATCTGATCCTGCACGGAAGAAAGGTAGAGAATCTGGAGAAGGTGGTGTCCGAGGTGCGGGCTATGGGCGTGGAGGCTTATCCCGTAGCTGCGGAGCTGTCGAACCTGGCATCGGTGGAAATGATGCTGGAAGAGATCGACGGACTGGGTAAGGACGTGGATATCATACTGAATAATGCCGGTCTGCAGATCGCGTACAGAAATGATTATCTGACAACGCCGGTTTCGGATTATGAAGAGAGCTTTAAGATCAATACCATCGCGCCGATGATGATCGTATATCATTTCCTGCCGAAGATGGCGGAACGCGGTTTCGGTCGGATCGTAAATACCACCAGCGGTATCCGGAGAGAACCGCAGCAGGCAGGGTATTCGGCCAGCAAGGCTGCATTGGACAAGGTGACGATGGATCTGGCAAGTGTATATCAGGGTACGGATGTCATGATCAATCTGACTGATCCCGGCTGGTGCCGGACAGATCTCGGCGGACCGGCCGCTCCGAACGCGCCGGAAAGTGCACTGCCGGGAGTTATTCTCGGAGCTCTCATCGACGATAAGAAGTCGGGAAGATGCTTCGCAGCACCCCTCTTTCATGGTATGAGCCTGGAGGAGGCAATGACCAGGGCAGAACAGCTGCCCCAGTATCTGGGATCGTTGGACTGAGAGTGAGATAAGAGAGTTTGAAAAGGGGAAAGCTGCATCTTCGGGTGTGGCTTTTCTTCTTTTTATGGGGTATAATGATGATGCCGGAGTGACGTGTAATCTCATTGAGAAGGAGAACGTTGTGGAAGACAGGCCGAAAAAAGGGAAAAAGCAATATCTTCTCGTGCTTCTCGGCATGGGCGGATTTGCCCTGCTCATCAATCTTCTGGCCTTCAGCAGAAGCTTCTGCGATTTCTATGCAGACCATATTTATCCGCTGATAGCGACGTCTCTCGGATGGCTCACCTCAATTCTTCCCTTCGCTATCGGTGAGATCCTGATGTATCTTTCCGCCCTGGCCGTTTTTGCATCCGCCATTATCGGGATTCTTTGTATCTTCCTCAGAAAGAAGAAAAAATATATGAGATTTGCGGGGATCTGGTACCGCGTTCTGGCAGTTATTTTTGTGTGGGGAATCCTGGTCTATACCCTGAACTGGCTGACCCTGCTGCGCAGCTCCATTCTCGGGAAAAAGGCCTCCTACACAGAGCGGAGTTATTCGCTGCAGGAGCTCAGAGTTCTCTACTACGATGTGGTGGACCGCCTGAATGCGGATTGTGGGAAGGTGCCGCGGGATGCAGAGGGAAATGTGCTTTATTATTCCCGTGAGGAGGCGGAAGAGGCTTCAAACCGGGCGCTGAAGGCTCTATCCGATGACTATCCGCGGCTTTCAGGGTATTACCCGCCTTCAAAAACTGCACTCTGCTCCTCGGCGCTCCGCTGGATGAGCATTGGAGGCTTTACCTATCCCTATACCATGGAGCTTACCTGCAGCAAATATCTGACGGAACTATATTACCCGACGCTGTATGCTCATGAGGCTTCCCATCATAAGGGATATTACAGGGAGAGTGAGGCTAATTTCCTTTCCTATCTGGCTCTTTCGGAAAGCGGGGATCCGCTGCTGCAGTATTCGGCAGATCTTTTTATCTACGGTTATCTATCCGAAGCCTATGACACTGCTTTAGACGAGTCCGGCGCGGGTGACGCATACTATGATGAAAAGGATGAGCACGCCGTGCTTTCACAGGTGTGGAAGGATCAGAAGGCAGCCAGAGAAAAGCTGGAGAAGCTGTATGAATCGGAGTCGCACCTTTTTGCGGGACTCTCTGAGGTGGCGGAGAAGATCGCAAAAACCGGCTGGGAGACGCAGGCGGACATACTCGGCGAGGATAATTATGACGGTGTTGTTCTGCTCATGCTGGATTATTATGACGGAAAACTGTACTGATCTTTCCGGACGCTGTGAATCATCAGCTGGGGGCAAAATGCCTTTTGACCCCGGCATTTCATGATAAATGAATGGTACAGAACAGAGAATTATGATATGATTTTTACGAGTGGTTTTTAAGAAACCGGATGGGACGAAACCGGAGCTTTATGAGAAGGACCGTAGTATTTGAGAGGGCGGAAAATGAGGAAAAAAACAGAAAAAAACAGATCCCCCAAAAAGACTCCCGTGAAGAGAACCGCTGAACAGAGGAGGAAAAAGGAGGAGGCGAAGAAAGAGCTTAAGAAAGCATTGATGGAAGCCGAGCCGACAGCGGTCTTGCAGACGGTTGAGGCAGCAGAGACAGATGGAACAGCAGCTGTGCAGACAGATGAGACAGCAGAGACAGATGGAACAGCAGCTGTGCAGACAGATGAGACAGCAGCCGCACTGACAGATGAGACAGCAGCTGTGCAGGCAGTTGAGACAGCGACCGGTCAGGTGGTTGAGACAGCAACCGGGGAGGCGGAAGAGAACGAGGTGGAAGCCGGAGAAAAGCCGTCTTTCATCGACAGGATCAAACCGCTTGAACCGGTTATTCCCCTTTCACCCATGGAACCGGTAGGGGATATGTTCTCTCCGGATCCGGAAGAGGAGGGCAAAAAAAAGAAAAGGGTGAAATTCTACGAAACAACAAAGGAGAACGACATTCGCTTCAAGGGTGTCCTTTCCTATCGGCATCTTCGTATCATGGGCTGGATCTGCATGGCGGCCGCTGTGATCTATATGCTCCTTGAAGTCGCAGTCAGGTTGTTTCCGGCAGTGGGTGAGAAATATTCCGTTCTGGAAATGATACTTCCGTATTTCAAGGAATTTGCGGTCTTCCTGTTCCTTTTTGCTAATTTTGCCGTGATCATTGATAAGAAATCCTCATATAAGAAGCTTTTTATCATGTACGGTGGCCTGACCTTATTCTTTGTGTTCCTGTACATCATCATTTACTATCGTTATATCGGCGGCTTTTTCAAAGCAATCAAAGGGAGCAGAGAGGGCCTGGATCATTTTTTCGGGGGCGGTTTTCTTACGTTTAATGTGTTCCTTGACCTGCTGCTCTGTACAGCCATCATTTTCTTTCTCGATTATCGGCCCAAAAGATTCTTTACCGGAAATAAGATCTACCTGTTCCGAATGTTTGCGGCGCTTCCGATCCTGTATGAATGCGGCTGTATTTATGTGAAGTATATCTGTCTCGAGGGAACCGAGCTTCATCCGATGGTATCCCCCTTCCTGACAACCAAACCGGTTATGTGTTTCCTGCTGTTCCTGCGTATGGCCCTATACATGAAGGGACGGGAGAAGGAATTCCTGAAACACGGGAAAACGGTGGAAGAGTATGAGGCCTTCCTGAAAACAAACCGGAATTCCTTCCAGTTTGCCAAGAAGTTTGCTTTAATGACACTCATTTATGCCCTTCTGGATTTTGTGTTTGTCGTACTCCTGATTGTCATCAATTTGAGCAGCCAAGGATTGCTTGGCGCGTATAATGCGTTGGATGACGCGAATAGAGAAGTGGTAACGATTCAGCTGTTGGAGGAAATGCAGGCCATCGGTTTCGGAACGTCCTTTGGTATGATCTTCTTCTCGCCTTTTATCCTGCTGTTTTCCTATACGAAATCGTACCGGAAATCCAAGGTGGATACGCTGATTCCTGTTGTGGCAGTGGTAGTGATCGCACTGATCGTCCTGGAAGGAATTTTCCGTATCCTGTGTCTGGTGCCGGATAAGTTTGCATCATTTCTCGAATCGCTTTAGGATCAATTTGGTTCAGCTCGTGAATAGTGTGACAGTAGTGTGACAGTTCACATGCTAAGATAGTGTCGTTGAATAAATAATCCTCATGAAGAGGTACATAAGGAGGAAAAAAATAATGCAGATTACAACCTTTAATCCTATGATCCTTTCCAAGAATGCTGACGAGATTATTAAGCTTTTCGAAGAACTGGGCTTTGAGAGACGACATCAGGTTGACAATATCGATGACAAAGATATCAGCAGCGTTCGTATGAAGGATGCCAACGGCTTTTATGTAGACGTTGCCAGTGTGAACAGCGTTCCGCAGGATATGTCTACGATCCGTATGAATGTGCGTGACTTTGATGAGGCTTATGAATTCCTGAAGTCCCGCGGTTTCAAGAACGCCCGTGGTGAGGATCATGCCGTTGAGTCGGCTTCCGCGAAATCCTGCCTGTTGTTCTCACCCTCAGGATTCTCAATCCAGCTTACACAGCATATCAGAAAAGAAGATAAGTAGGCTGACCGGATAAACCTGCCTTTCGAGGCAGGTTTATTTTGTAAAGTATACGATACGGCGGGCGTGCTTTGCATTTGTCGGCTGACGCGATAATCGGGTAAAAGGTCTCCTTTTGCTCAACAGGAAAAATGAAAAGAGGGAAAGACAATGAAATGTGACAAGCTGAGGGAGCTTTTAGAGGGAAAAGGACTACAGGGGATTCTGATCACGGATCCGTACAGCCTCCGGTATTATACCGGTTTCTGCGGAGGAGAGGGGGTTGCCCTCTGTACCTCAGAAAAATGGATGCTGTATGTGGATTCCCGTTATACGGAAGCGGCCCGGCTTGAGACAGAGCAGGCGGAAAGCGGCTTTACGGCATGTGAGTTCAACCATGAGCATCCGTTGTATGAGCTGCTGCGGGAGCAACTGGCAGGAGCGGAAAAGGTCGGTTTTGAAGATCGCTCCATGATTTGCAGTACATTTACGAAATATCATCAGGAGCTGGAGGTACAGCTGGTACCGCTGGAGGACGCCCTTCTGCTTCCCCGAAGGGTGAAGACAGAGCAGGAGCTGATGCTTCTCCGCAGGGCGGAGGAGATCGGAGATAAGGCATTTACGCATATCCTTACGGTGCTGAAACCCGGGATCACAGAGCTGGAGGTTGCGGCAGAGATAGAATATGCCATGAAGAAAAACGGTGCTTCGGGTCTTTCCTTTGATACCATCTCAGCATCCGGCTTTCACAGCGCCATGCCCCACGCCATTCCTTCGGAAAAGAAGCTGGAGACCGGGGATTTCGTGACGATGGATTTCGGCTGCATTTATCAGGGTTACTGCTCGGATATGACCCGGACGGTGGTGATCGGAAAAGCGGATGAAGAACAGAGGAAGGTCTATGACACGGTGCGGGAGGCGCAGAAGAGAGCGATGGAGGGACTGAAACCCGGTATGCGTTGCTGTGATGTGGACCGCATCGCAAGAGACTATATCGGGGAAGCCGGGTATGGAGCGTATTTCGGGCATGGTCTGGGCCATTCCGTAGGCCTTTATATCCATGAAAGCCCGGCACTGAATACCCGGGATGAAACCATCCTTGAGCCGGGCATGATCGAAACCATCGAACCGGGGATCTACATTCCCGGCTTCGGAGGCGTCCGGATTGAGGATATGGGCGTTGTGACGGAAGCGGGATATGAAAGCTTTGCCCACTCTCCGAAGGAGCTGATAGAACTGTAGGTCATCCTTCCGAGACGCTTTCCCGGAAATGCTCCTTCCGGTATTCTCCGGGGGTTACACCGGTGTAACGGTGAAAGATCTCCGTGAAGTAGCTCTGACTCGGAAAGGACAGGATGGAAGCAATCTCTGCGGAATGATAATCCGAGTAAACCAGCATATTTTTGGCAGTTTCCAGCTTCTGCCGCCGGATATAGTCGCTGATGGAGGTTCCAACCTCCTTCTTGAACAGCCGGGACAGATAGCTTTCGTTCAGATGAACATGCTCCGCCAGATCCTTTACGGTGATGCGGGCATGAAGATGATCATAGATATAATCCAGACATTGTGCGATCTGTACCGAACAGATCGCATTTTTTCTTAAATCGCGCATGCGTTTGGCATACTCCATGCACATTTTGGGATGCAGCCGGGAAATGTCTTCCGTACGTTTGCATTTGTCAGCCTTTTGGATGAAATAGTCGCTGAGGCCGTAAGCTGCGGAGAGCTCCATGCCGCCCTGGATGCAGTAGCGCGCAACCAGTGCAGTGGTGATGACAAAATGGAATTTCAGGTTCTGCAGTGGATCTTCCGATAAACGGCCCAGTCCGGGTTTATCCACCAGAGGATCCTTGCAGAGCTCCTTGACGCGTTCCACATCACCGGCCTTGATGCAGCTGTAGAACTCAATCTCCGGATTATAGGGAGCTCGAAAGAAATCGTCCTCGCGCTGTACGAATTCTCTGTAGAATAATTCTTTGTCGTAATCCATTTTCACTCCTTTCCTCCGAGCCTTGTTGGGCAGAAGCCGACCTGAAAATACTGTCTCTTTTCTTCAGTTGAAAAATCGGTATGGTAACACGTACAGGAAGAAAAAAAGACAGAATTATTCTATCATTTTAACGACAAAAAAACAATGAAAAATATATATTCTCCATCGTGGCATCAGTATACTGAGAATAGCTGTTTGAGTCGAAAAATCTTAGAAAGGAGTCGTATATATGACAAAGGAAAAACTCAAGACAACAAAACGAGTTTTCGCACTTGCATTATCACTGGCAATGACTGTTCCGGTTACGGTACCGGCAACTGCTTTGGCAGCTACAGACGATGACATTGAAAATGCATATGCGGACCAGGGATATCACCTGGTGTGGAATGATGAATTCAATGGCAACACACTCAACACGGATGACTGGAATGTGGAGCTTCATGAGCCCGGCTGGGTAAATGCCGAGCTGCAGCGCTACACAAGGCTGAATGAGGGAAATATTGAGGTTAAGGACGGAAAGCTTTCCATCTATCCGAAGGCTGAGAAGAAAGCGGATGCAGGCGATCAAGGGGCCAGCAGCGGAGAGCTTCTGGACAGCAATGGGTTCGACGATACCTGGAGTTTCTCGACCAATGAAGGTGGTGCCGGAAGCTGCGAGGTTACCGGCGGAGTAGCTGTTGTCAACATTACAGATCCGGGCACTGTTAATTACGGCGTACAGCTGCAGAAGGGCGACCTTCCCATCACGAAAGGACATACCTATACCGTATCTTTCAAGGCAACGGCTACCAAGGCAAGAGCCTGCGAAGTAAGCCTTCTGGATCCTGATAACGGTTACAAATGGTACGGAGGAAGCTCTTTCAACATCGGAACAACCGAGGATACTTATACCATCACGGTGGATGCTTCAGATAAAGACACCTCCGATACGGTTGCCATACAGATCAACTTTGGTTCAGTCAACGGTTTTTCTGATACTTCCGTTGCAGCGGATGTGATTCTGTCGGACATTTCCATCATAGATGAAACGGCGGCGGCAGAGGTTCATTACAAGGACGTTCTCGGAACGAACTCCTTTGATGACAGCTGGAGCTTCGGCACGAATGGAGGCGGAGCTGCTACCGTTCAATACGATGGAGGAGCGGCCATCCTTGATATTACAGATCCGGGCAGTGTCAATTACGGTGTACAGCTGGAGAAGAGCGGAATTTCCCTGACGGCAGGACATGAGTATCAGCTCCAGTTTTCTGCACAGGCAAATACGGCAAGAGCATGTGAAGTAAGTCTTCTGGATCCTGTGAACGGGTACAGCTGGTATGGAGGAAGTACTTTTAATATCGGAACGGAGAAAGAGGTAAAGACCATTTCCATTCCGGTGGGTACGGATAAGGCGGATTCCGATACGATCGCTCTGCAGATCAACTTCGGTACAGTCAACGGTTATGCTGAAACAAGCGTTCCGGCAACCGTGACATTGTCAGACGTTTCACTGGTTGACCTTTCCGAGACAACCACTGACGTTGATGTAAAGAAGGCTTATAACTATACTTCAGGTCGTGTCAACACCCAGGGCAAGCAGGATTTCGTATATGGTTACTTCGAGACCCGTGCAAGGGTTCCGGAGGGACAGGGATATCTGCCGGCTTTCTGGCTGATGGCTTCGGATGAGGGAAATTACGGTCAGTGGCCGAAGTGCGGTGAAGTCGATATCATGGAGGTTATGGGCCAGGATACATCGACATCCTATCATACGATTCACTACGGCTATAATGCAAGTTCAGGACATAGAGAGAATCAGCGTAAGGTCCAGCTTCCGGCAACGGAGAAAGATTTCTATGAGGATTATCATACCTTCGGTCTGGAGTGGTTGCCCGGAAAGCTGATCTGGTACGTGGACGGCAAGGAGATCGGAGCTACTGATGAATGGTACACCGGTAAGGATGAGACAAGCAAGCTTACCTATCCGGCTCCCTTTGATCAGGAATTTTATGTGATCCTGAACCTGGCAATCGGCGGAAGCTGGGTTGGTTACCCGGATCAGGCAGTTGTAGATGATATGGCAAATCAGTCCTTTGATATCGATTATGTACGTGTATATCAGCTGGACGCAGAAGATTATGAGGTAATGGAAGCACTTGCCAAGGAGCCGGAAAAGACATCCACCCGTCGGAATCCGGATGCTTTCGGTAACTATGTCGTAAACGGAAACTTCGCCAACGATCTGGTTGCCGACAGTACCGCAAAAGACGGCTGGGAGCTTCACCTTGAGTCGGAGAACAAGGATTCCGAGGCGGTTGTGGCTAACAATGAGATTAAGATCTCCCAGGCTGTCGTTGGAACGGTTGATCACAGCTGTCAGCTGAAGCAGGCAAATATCCCCATGGTAAAGGGTTATGAATATGAACTGACCTTTGATGCTTATGCGGATGAAGCAAGAGAGATCAAGATCTGCGTAGAGGGTGATTCCGACAATAACTGGGCAAGATACTTCGGCGACGAGGTGGTAAGCCTTACAACGGGAAAGCAGTCCTTCAAGTATCACTTCACCATGACGGAAAAGACCGACGATACCTGCTGCCTTGAGTTCGCACTTGGTAATCAGGGCTCCACTGCACCGGTTCACATTTCGAATGTCAAGCTGGTTCAGACAGGTGGTGAAGAGATCATTGAGAAGTTTGAAAAGTCTGTTGGGGCAGACGGAAATTATATCCTGAACGGTACCTTTGATCAGGGTGAAGGACGTCTTGGTTACTGGGAAGTGGCAAAGACCGGCACGTCAAGCGTATCCGTAACCAATGAATTGCAGAAAGACGGCGAGAGAATAAGAGAACTGAAGGTGAAGGTCGAGGTTCCTGAAGGCGCCTCTGAAGCTGCCCCCGTCATCGTATCCCAGTCAGCGCTGGCTCCGATTGCAAAGGGCACCTATGAGTTCAGCTTTGACGCCTACACAGAAAAGGGTATTGGAAGAGGCTTCAAGGCAACCATAGCCGGACAGACATTTAGTCCGACACTCACTCCATCAAAAAATAATTACAGCTTTACGGTTAAGAACAAAAAGAATCTCAGCAGAGAAGAGTCCTTTGTAGTATTCGAATTTACCAAGCCCGGAACCTATTATCTGGATAATGTTGTATTCCATGAATCAGCTATGATCAAGAACGGTTCCTTTAATTCCGGCCTGGCAGGCTATGAGTACGGAGCTTACGCTCCCGGTGACGCAACCTTCGGTGTTGATTCTCAGAAGGCGGGAAATGACACGGCATTTGATGCAGACATCAAGGATACCGGTGATGCAGACTGGAACATTCAGCTGAAGCAGCGTGGTATCACACTTGAGAAGGATAAATATTATAAGCTGAGCTATCAGGCAAAGGCAACCGTGGATCGCAAGATCAGTGTTGTTATGCAGAAAGACGGTTCCAAGGATAATCTCTGGCTCGTTTACTCCGGTGACAATGTAAATGAGCTGACAAGCAGCTGGCAGGATTTTGAACTGTATTTCAGGATGGATGATGAAACCGATAATGATGCGCTTCTCAGCGTCAGCATGGGTGCATTTGACGGAAACCGGATCACCGATGTTCATCATGTATATCTGGACAATTTTGTCCTCGTTGAAACCGATGAGGATGGAAATCCGATCGGGGAGGAAGATCCTGACGAGCCGGATCCTCAGCCGGATCCTCAGCCGCAGCCCGAGCCGCAGCCCGAGCCGCAGCCTGAACCGCAGCCTGAACCGGAACCCGAACCGGTGGTAGTACCGCAGAATGAATGGGCAGAGGTTAATGGCGAGTGGTATTACTTCGATGCAGACGGCAATGTTGAAACTGACGCAATCCGGAACGGTTACTATCTGACTGATGATGGCAGCTGGGATGGAAAGGATAAAGCGGCCGGTTGGAAGAAGGATGCCAAAGGCTGGTGGTACGATCTGAATGATGGGAACTATCTGGCTAAGACATGGATCATGATCGATGGAAAATGGTATTACTTCAAGGCCAATGGCTATGCAGCAAAGAATGAGTACATCAGTGGGTATTGGCTTGGAAATAACTGTGCATGGACCTATCCGTATCGTGCAAAGTGGTCTCAGGATGACGATGGCTGGTATTACTCTGATGAAGCTCTTTGGATCGCACAGAGTGAGTGGCTGCGAATCGATGAAAAGTGGTTCTACTTCGATGAAACCAGTTACATGGTAACGGGAACAAGGAATATCGACGGTAAGACCTACAAGTTTAATAAGAATGGAGTATGCCTCGGTAATTAATTAAGACCGAAGCGGATGCCGCCGGGGGAAACCCCGGCGGTTTTCTTTTGCGACTGTAAGGAATGGGTGGAGTAAGCTTATAATAACCCACGACTCCGGATGCGAAGCACTTCGCATCCTTTCTGCCCGGAAAACAAGATAGAATAACCTATGGAATTCCCACGCGGTTTTATGGTACAATACGTCATATGTTGTGCCTCGCGAAGTAAAGGATATAGCCGTGTGCGAAGCGGGGTATGCTATGCAAAATGAAGTAAGAGCCTTTTTTAGGGAGAGGGCTTCCTTATGAGGTTACGGATATGGCATATGTTGAGTTTCAGGATGTTCAGAAGATATATAAGAGCGGAGAGGTAGAGGTTGCCGCTCTTTCAGGCGCTTCTTTTTCTATCGAGAAGGGAGAATTCTGTGTGATCGTCGGTGCATCCGGTGCGGGGAAAACCACAATCCTGAATATACTCGGGGGCATGGATACACTGACCAGCGGCCGGGTTGTGATCGACGGAGAGGAGATCTCCGCTTACGATAAAAAGAAGCTCACCACCTACCGGCGTCTGGATGTGGGATTTGTCTTCCAGTTCTATAATCTGGTGCAGAATCTGACAGCCCAGGAAAATGTGGAGCTGGCCGTGCAGATTTGCAAGAATCCTCTGCCACCGGTGGAGGTGCTGCAGAGTGTGGGACTGGGGGACAGACTGAAGAATTTCCCGTCCCAGCTTTCCGGAGGTGAGCAGCAGAGAGTGGCCATTGCGAGAGCGCTGGCGAAGAATCCGAAGCTTCTGCTCTGCGATGAGCCTACGGGGGCTTTGGATTATCAGACGGGCAAGGCTGTCCTGCAGCTGCTGCAGGATACGTGCAGAAATACAGGAACAACGGTGATCGTGATTACGCATAATTCGGCGCTGACAGCGATGGCGGACAGGGTGATCCGTGTAAAGAGCGGACGGATCGTGCAGGAAAGTCTGAATTCGAACAGGGTGGACATTTCCGAGATCGAGTGGTAATTTCATGGCAAATATGAAAAAAACAGCTTTACACAGCTCCACCTTCCGGGATATCCGGGGGTCATTGGGCCGGTTCTTTGCGATCTTTGCAATCATTGCATTGGGAGTCGGCTTTTTTTCGGGTGTCCGTATCACGACGCCTACCATGGTCCATACCTTTGATGAATTCTACAAGGAGAAGAAGCTGTTTGACTATAAACTGGTTTCCACCATCGGCTGGGAAGAAAAGGATGTGGAGGAGATCAGAAAGAAGCCGGGGGTGACGGCAGCCGAGGGCGGCTGTACCTACGACATTATCTGCCTTTCCGCTGAGGGGAGTGATGAGGTATATAAGGCACATTTACTGCCGGATAAGGTGAATCAGCTTCGCCTTTTGGAGGGAAGACTTCCGAAGAATCAGGATGAGGTGCTGGTGGATAACAAAAACCGCAGCGGTCTTGAACTGGGGGATACCCTGCATTTTGCGGATTCCAATGCAGAGGAGGATCTGAAGCATTTCAACGGGAACAGCTTCCGGATCGTCGGTTTTGCGGATTCATCTCTGTATATCAATTTCGAGCGTGGTACGACTTCACTGGGAACAGGTATCGTATCCGGCTTCCTTTATTTCACGAAGGATGTCTTTGCAGATGATATCTACACGGAGATCTATGTGGATATGGATGCGGAGGGAGACATTTATTCAGAGGAATATGATGCGAAAATGGATGCCCTCCGGAGTGACTGGGAGAAGATCACGGATGATGCGGCCCAGGAGAGGGCTGACCGGATCAGGGAGGAATCCGCAGCGAAGATCGAAGATGCGAAGAAGGAACTGACGGAGGAAAAGGAAAAGAATACAAAAAAACTGGCTGATGCAAAAAAGGAACTGGATGAGGCGGCGCAGAAGCTTGCGGATTCGGAGCAGGAGCTGAAGGATGGCGAGCAGAAGCTGAAGGATGGAAAAGCAGAACTGGAGAAGTCGGAAAAAGAGCTGGAGGACGGGAAAAAAGAGCTTGATGGCGCAAAGAGCAAGCTGGACAGCGGACGAAGTGAATTGGAGAAGGCACGGAAAACCGTTGATGCCGGAAAAAAGCAGCTGGATGAAAAAGCCGCGGAGATCAAAGCAGGAAAAGAGAAGCTGAATGCCGCAAAAAAGCAGCTGGATCAGGCAAAGGCTGCATTGGCAGACGCCACGCCCCTGCTGAATATCGAGAAAGGGCTTTTGGAGGCAACGAAAGCCGAACTGGACAGGGAGAAGCAGCGGCTGGAAAAAAGCAGGGATTATCTTCTTGACAGTCTGTACCAGCTGGCCTATGCCGATTTCCAGAGACGGTGGAAGGGGTATGAAAGGGCTTCGCAGACCTATCGGAATAATCTCAGGAAGCAGGAAGACGGGCAGAAGCGATACGAGGCCGGTCTGGCAGAATACGAGAAGGGACGAAAGGAACTGGAAGCGGGCGAGAAGCTCTACCAGGCAGGCTACAGTGAATGGGAAAAAGGAAATGCTCAGTACCGGGAGGCGGAGAAACAGTATCAGAAAGGCCTTTCCGAGTACAATGCGGGTTACGCGCGGTATGAAAACGGGTTGAGGCAATACCGGGAAGGTCTTGCTCAATACGATGAAAATGTAAAAAAATGGGAGGACGGAAAAAAAGAACTCGAGGAAGGCCACAGGAAATATGAAGACGGCCTTCGCGAATATGAGGATGGAAAAAAGGAATTTGAGGAAAAGATCGCGGAAGCGGAGGAGAAGATAGAGGATGCCGATCAAAAGCTTTCCCAGCTGGAGGATCCGGATACCTTTCTTCTGGAAAGAAATACCAATATCGGGTATTCCTGCTTCCAGAGCGATTCGGATATCGTGGCACAGATTGCAAAGATCTTTCCGATATTCTTTATCCTGGTAGCGGCACTTGTCTGCATGACGACCATGACGCGTATGGTCGAAGAAAAAAGGGGAGAGATCGGTGTTCTGAAGGCTCTGGGTTATTCCGGCAAAGATATCGCTCTGAAATTTACTACCTACTCCGGCCTTGCGTCCATGATGGGATGTATCATCGGATACGGTCTGGGGATCATCATTTTCCCGTCGGTGATCTGGATCACCTATAAGCTGATGTATATCCATCTTCCGCTGCAGTTTGTTTTCGACTGGAAGCTGGCGCTGATCGCAGTTGTGGTATCTCTTGTATGTTCAGTGGGCGTTACGCTGATCTCCTGTCGGTATGAGCTGTCGGAAACAGCTGCCGGACTGATGCGGCCGAAGGCACCGAAGCCCGGAAAACGGGTTTTTCTGGAGAGGATTCCTGCCATCTGGAACCGTCTGAAGTTCCTGCATAAGGTATCGATCCGGAACATTTTCCGCTATAAGGGCCGTTTCCTGATGATGGTTGTCGGGATCGGGGGCAGCATGGCTCTTCTGCTGACCGGCTTCGGTCTTAAGGATTCCATTGCGGGCTTTGCCGAAACCCAGTTTGAAGAGATACAGACCACGGATATCGAGGTTGATTTCCGGGATGGCAGAAAGGGAAAGGCGCCGGAGAAACTGACAAATCAGCTGGATGAAAAAGCAGAGTCATACATTTTGTGTTATTCCGGCTCCTGGGAGCTCATCAAGGATAAAACGGTAAAGAGTATAAATCTGATCGTACCCCAGGCAGACAAGGATTTTCAGCCCTTCTTCCATCTGTCCGATCTTGAGGATAATCCTCTTTCCGTACCGGAGAAGGGAAGTGTGCTGATCGGAGCGGCCCTGGCCGACCGGTATAACCTGAAGGAAGGGGACGAGATCGCCCTGAGAAGCGATGATCTGGAAACGGTGAAGCTTCGCGTAGCCGGCATTTTCCGGAGCCACATTTATAACTACGTGATCGCTTCCCCGGAGGATATCGACCGGAACGTGAACATGGCTTATGTGCTTTTCGCGGAGGGGACGGATGTCTATCAGGCGCAGGCGTCCTTTGCGGAATGTGAATCGGTATCTTATGTCAATGTCTTTAAGGACTTTAAAGAGCGAATGGCAAAGATGATGAATAACCTGAATTACATCGTGCTGATCGTGGTCCTTTCTGCGGCAGGCCTTGCTCTGGTGGTGCTTTACAATCTGACAAATATCAATATCACCGAGCGGATCCGGGAGATCGCGACCATCAAGGTGCTGGGCTTCTACCCTAATGAGACGGGACAGTATGTCTTCCGTGAAAATGTCCTGCTTACCTTCTTCGGGATGATCGCGGGACTGGGGCTGGGAGTCCTGCTGCACCGCTACGTCATGTCACAGATCACGGTGGATATGGTTTATTTTAACAAGACCATCACTCCCCTCAGCTATCTGTACAGTGTGATCCTGATCTTTGTCTTTACCTTCCTGGTAAACCTGTTCATGAGGACGAAGCTGGAACGGATCAATATGGCGGAGTCGCTGAAATCCGTAGAGTAGTCATTTCATATACAAAAAGGGCGGTTATACGTTGCCGCCCTTTTTGTATGCGCGATACGGCCGGCATGCGGGCATGCTTGCATGCACATAGGCCGGCCAACGCGACATCGAGTAGGAGGGGCCCCCTCCTACTCGATTGTGAGACCGGATAAGCGTCTTCTGCCGTAAGCCGCGGAATCGGGCAGTGCCCGACTGCCACATGCAGAGGTTCGATGAGATGCAAACTCAGGCTTCCTTAAAGCAGAAGCTGACGAGATCGAAATCCGACCCCGGGAGGAAGATGAAGTTGATCTTTCCCTCACCCCGGAAATCCTCCAGAGGGAAGGTGAGTGTCTGTATTTCTTCGGATACCGGGAAGTCCACCACACGTTTGATCACTTCCTCTCCGGTGAAGAAACGGATATGAACCGGATTGGTATTCTTTCTTGCCCGACCGGTAATGGTGACGGCGGATACACCTTTGGAAAAACGCATTCCCGGAAATTCGATATCTACATTATTGCCGATGGCGAAGATCCCTTCGGATAATTCCCGGTAGGAGTCGCCGGTGATCATGCCATGTTCTGTTGCGGAAATGAGCCCGTAGGCCTTCTCCTGCCGCTCCATGCGGAAACCGCCCAGGACAAAGCCGTTCCGGAAGCGGAAGGTAAGACTGCAGATGCCACGCAGTCTTTTGCTCAAACGGAAGCTGTCCTCCTGCAGGACATTATATTCCGAGGGAACGGAATAGGTGGCGGAGCAGAGCAGCTCGGATTCGCCCTCCCAGATCTCCACGGGTTCTTCATTCCGGAAGGAGAAAAGGGAAAGGTAAAGGAGATCGGAACCATAGTCTCCGAAATCCACATTGTCAAAGCGGATCACATTTTCATCCCCGAAGTTCACGCTGCCGCGGAAGGAAAGGAGGGCTTCCTTGCTGCTTTCCGCGTATTGACAGCCGTGGATAAAGGTATAGGGATCCAGACAGGCATTCCCGTAGCCAGTGACGGACATTTCCAGCTCCGAAAGGACTTCGGGATGGTCTTTATCATTATCTGCCGATGCCACCAGACGGAAGCTGCCGTCGGAAACGGCGGTAACCCGTGCGCGGATCAGAGAAGTATCCTCCTCAGCGGCGATCGTTTCAATCTTTACGGCACGGCTTTCAATTCCTTCGGCAGTCACGGCCTTAAAACGGACTTCGGAATAGGTTGCGTTGGCCGGTTCAATGCGAACGGATAGTTCTGTTTCCGGCAGCTCCGGATTAAGCTCGGAACAGCCGGGGGACAGAGAGAGGGCCAGCTTGCGGATGGGTACCTCCGGTACGCGGTCTTCCGACCGGACGGAAGGAATGCGGAAGCTGCCGGAGCTTCCCCTTCTTTTTTCAGCCGGTGTTGTGGAGAAGGAAAGCTGCACGGGAGCAAGGCCGGGGGAAGTAACATCCATGGTCACCTCGCCGGCTTCCTCTGTGGATGCCAGGATCGCCATGAGCTTTCCGGAGAAAAGTCTGCGGGAGCAGCACTGATAAGGATCGTAATCCGTGCTGTCACCGTTATCAAGCCCCACCAGACGGGCGGCACCGTTTACAGTAACCTGCATGCGGTTTCTGGCGTTTCTGACCTCACGGCCTTCCGCATCCAGAACTGTGATTTCTACAAATTGCAGATCCTCCCCGTTTGCCAGCAGGGTGTCGTATTCGGGCGCAAGACGGATAGACACGGGATCACCAAAGCTTTCTGTCTCGTCCCGGGCTATGCATTTTCCGTTTACATCATAGGCTTCGGCCCGCAGAACCCCTGTACGGTAAGGCAGGGAGAAATGGGCCGAGAAATCCATATCTCTCTTCTGATCCAGTTTTTTTTCACCGACGGGCTCGTCATTGAAGAAAAGAGCCACGCGGGGAGCGTTGGAATAGATCTCAATATCGATCATTTGTCCTTCGTTAAAATCCCAGTACGGGGAAATGTGGACGAAGGGATCATCGGTTACCGGCACCCAGGCAGCCTTCAGAATATATGCGGTATCCTTCAGAAAGCCGGCGGTATCGATGTGACCGAAAAAGGAATTCTTTGAAAAATAGGGCGTGGGTTCGCCGATATAATCCCAACCGGTCCAGATGAACTGCCCGGCGGAATAGGGGCGATCCCGGTCGTCGGTGATAAAACGCTGTACATTTTTCGCTCCCCAGTTGGTGGAGCAGTTATCCAGAGAGGAGCATTGCTGATCCTCGTAGGTCAGAAGACGACGGCTCTTCGGAAAGTGATAGATACCGCGGCTCTGTACGGTGGAGGCGGTTTCACTTCCGTAAATGCACCAATGCGGGAATTTCGCGTGGTGTTCGTCATATACGGATTCCAGATAGTTGTAGCCGGAGAGCTCGAAGAGGTCCTGCACCTTCTGGGCATTTTCCCAGGCAACGAAGTTGGAAGCAATGGTGGTATAGGCGTTATGCCGCGGATCATTTCGCCGGATGGCATCCCGCAGGCGTCTGGCTATGGGAATGGCGGAGAGCTGATTTGTGTCGGGTATTTCATTTCCGCAGGACCACATGATGACGGAAGGGTGGTTGCGGTCTCTGCGGATCCAGGACTCCACGTCCCGTTCGCACCACTCGTGGAAGAAAATGCCGTAATCATTTTCGGTTTTCGGCTGCTCCCACATGTCAAAGGCATCGGAATTGACAAGGAAGCCCATTTCATCTGCCAGCTCCATCAGGCCCACGGCGGGAGGGTTATGACTGGTGCGGACGGCATTGATCCCCAGAGCTTTCAGCTTCTCCAGTTGGCGTCTGGCTGCTTTGCGGTTAAAGGCGGCCCCAAGGGCCCCCAGGTCGTGGTGCATGCAGGCACCCTTCAGCTTTGTGCGGCAGCCGTTCAGGAAGAAGCCTTCCTCCGGGGTGAAAAGGAGCGTGCGGAACCCTACCTTCTGGGTAAGGCTGTCGGTGACATGTCCTTTGCAGAAGACAGTGGTTTCCAGAGTATAGAGATAGGGATTCTCGATATCCCAGAGAGTGACGCCGGATACGGAAAAAATCTGGGTACCCGAAACAGGCTCGGTATAAAGCTCCTGTGCTCCCTGAGATTCAGCGGTAACCCTGCCATGCTGATCCTTCAGGATATGGCGGACGGTTACGCCTTTGGTAAAGGCAGACGGCCCCACTACTTCCGTGTCGATGGTAATAAGAAAGGCGGAAGCCCTTTCCGGTCCTTCCACAACGCCCTCGCAGGGCTGGGCATGGAAATAAACCCCGCCCTCGGTAATGTGTACGGGATCCTTCGAGAGAAGCCAGACATCCCGGAAGATGCCGGCTCCGGAGTACCAGCGGGTGTTGGGGTTGCGGTAGTCTACGTGGACCAGAAGATGATTTTCACCCGGCTTCTGGTAGGGAGTCAGATCCACTTCAAAGGAGGTGTAGCCATAGGGCCAGAAGAAGATCTCCTCACCGTTCAGATAGACTGTGGTGCGCATATAAACGCCTTCAAAGAAAATGGAGTTGTGTTTCTCCGGATCCAGAGAGAGGGTGCGGGTATAGACACCGACGGAGGAACGGTACAGATTCTTTGTATCGGAGATCATCCAGTCGTGGGGAAGATCCACGGGACGGAAGGGGGATGAGGGATCACGGGATGCAGCAAGAGCTTCTGCTGCGGTGGTTCCGGAAGGGTATTCGGCAAAAGACCACTGATCGTTGATGAGCGTGCGCATGACAGGGTACCTCCTGTTCTCATTTCGAATTGGAAACTATTCGCTCCGTCCACAGCCCCTTTTGCTAAGAGAGGCGGGGATGGACAGCTACCTTTATTGTAAAGAATCCGGGGCCTTGCGTCTACATGGAAAATCAGAGAAATATCAGTTTGACATTTGACAGGAAAGTGCTATACTACTTGCTATGAAGCAGATGAGTTATGAGATGGATATCGTTGAACGAAGCAAGGGCGTTTCGGGTTTTACCTACCTGAAAGGCCCTTTTTCTAAAATCGCAGGAAAGAGGAGACAAATGGGAGAATTGAATCGAAAACTGATCCTTGAGGATGGAAGCGAGTATTTCGGAACCGGATTCGGTGCGGACAGGGATGCAGTGTGTGAGATTGTATTTAATACCTCCATGGCAGGCTATCAGGAGATCGTGTCGGATCCGTCCTACACAGATCAGGCCATTGTTATGTCCTATCCGCTGATCGGAAATTACGGGATCACCGACGAGGACTTTGAAAGTAAAATGCTGGGTCTCGGAGGCCTGATCGTGCGGGATTATAATGATCTTCCTTCGAATTTCCGCTATACACGGACACTTTCCGAACTGCTGGAGGAGAATCAGGTTCCGGGAGTTACGGGCGTGGATACAAGAAAACTGGTTCGGAGCATACGTGATCTGGGAAGCAGAAGAGTGCTTATCACCCGCCCGAATGTTTCAAAGGAGGAAGGCCTTCGACGCATCGCGCAGACTCCGGTACCCCATGACGCGGTCGCTCGTGTCAGCAGCAAGCGCCGCTGGTATGCGCGGACTGCCAATCCGAAATTTCGTGTGGTGGCCATTGACTGCGGAATGAAGACGAATATCGTCCGAAAGCTGAACCAGTACGGCTGTAATGTGACGGTGGTACCCTATGATACTACCTATGAGGAGATCAAATTCATGAATCCCGACGGGGTATTCATTTCCAACGGCCCCGGGGATCCCGAGGATGTGACCTGTGTGATCGAAACCCTGAAAAAGCTTAAGGGGGAGGTTCCCATGTTCGGAATCTGCCTCGGTCATCAGCTTCTGTCTCTTGCGTACGGGGCGAAGACCTATAAATTGAAGTTCGGGCACCGCGGCGGGAACCATCCGGTAAAGGATCTGAAGACCGGCAGGATTGAAATGACCAGTCAGAACCACAGCTATGCGGTGGATGAAAAATCGACGGAAGGAACGCCTCTTATTGTCTCCCATATCAATCTGCTGGATCATACGGTGGAAGGAATGGTGGTTCCGGAGGATAAGGTCTTCTCCGTGCAGTATCATCCGGAGAGCGCACCGGGTCCTCAGGACAGTACGTATCTTTTTGAACGGTTCGTGAATCTGATGTCATCCTGAGAAGGGAAGCGGATTCGGCAGGCTGAAGAATAAGGAAATCCGGCGGACTGAAGAAAGTGATCCGGAGAGGAAAGAGAATCGGCGGACTGAAGAATAAGGAAATCCGGCGGACTGAGATAAATAAGAGATTCTTCGTACTTCGTACTCAGAATGACATGCAGTTGCCATTCTGTTGATAATGAAAGCAACAGGAGAATCCCGAAGGACAGATGATTCCGTAGTGAATAACAGTAAGGAGAAAAGGTATGCCTAAGCGTACAGACATTCATAAGGTACTTGTGATCGGTTCCGGCCCCATCGTCATCGGGCAGGCAGCGGAGTTCGACTATGCGGGAACGCAGGCCTGTCTGGCCCTGAAGGAGGAGGGCTATGAGGTGGTGCTGGCGAATTCCAATCCGGCTACCATCATGACGGATAATGCCGTGGCCGACAAGGTTTATATGGAACCTCTGACATTGGAATATATGGCACGTATCTGCCGGTACGAGCGCCCGGACGCCCTGGTTCCGGGAATCGGCGGACAGACAGGTCTGAATCTTGCCATGCAGCTCTATGATAAGGGCGTTCTCGCAGAGTGCGAGATCGAGCTCCTGGGGACGGACGCTGCGAGTATCCGCTGCGCTGAAGACCGGGAACAGTTCAAGGAACTCTGCGAAAGGATCGGAGAGCCGGTAGTTCCCTCCCAGATCACCTACAGCATAGAGGAGGGACTGGAAGCAGCCGCCAAAATCGGCTATCCTGTTATCCTCCGCCCTGCTTTCACTCTGGGAGGAACCGGCGGCGGCTTTGCAAATGATCCTGAAGAAATGAAGGACATGATGAGGAATGCCCTGGCGCTTTCCCCGGTGCATCAGGTGCTGGTGGAGAAGAGTATTAAGGGCTACAAGGAAATCGAGTACGAGGTAATGCGGGACGCCAATGACACTGCCATCGTAGTCTGCAACATGGAGAATCTGGATCCCGTGGGCATTCACACAGGCGATTCCATCGTGGTGGCTCCCAGCCAGACTCTGACAAATAAGGAATATCATATGCTGCGCGACAGCGCCCTCCGGCTGATCCGGGCACTGGGTGTCTGCGGCGGCTGTAATGTACAGTTTGCTCTGGATCCGGAATCCTTCCGGTATTACGTGATCGAGGTGAATCCGCGTGTATCCCGGTCTTCGGCCCTTGCCTCCAAGGCCAGCGGCTACCCCATTGCACGCGTATCCGCAAAGATCGCGGTAGGTATGAACCTGGAGGAGATTCAGCTGGCTAATACACCGGCCTGCTTCGAACCTGCACTGGATTATGTGGTAACCAAAATGCCGCGTTTTCCCTTTGATAAATTCACCCTTGCCTCCAACAAGCTTTCCACCCAGATGAAGGCTACCGGTGAGGTAATGGCAGTGGGAAGAACATTGGAGGAAAGTCTTCTGAAGGCAATCCGTTCTCTGGAGGACGGAAAGAATCATTTGCATCTGGCCAAATTCGATCAGGAAAATATGTCGCGTGAGGAGCTGCTGGAATACATCAAGGAAGGAACGGATGACCGGATCTACGCCATCTCCCAGCTGATGTGGATGGGTGAGGATCATCAGCGTATCAATGCCATTACGAAGATAGATATGTTCTTCCTGGATAAGATCAAGAAGATCGTGGACTTTGAAAAGAGGATCGAGGCGCTGAAGGATGGCGGCGAGCTGACCCGAGAGCTTATGTATGAGGCAAAGCGGATGGGCTTCTCGGATTCCTACATTGCGGAAATGCTGGGAAAGACGGAGGAGGAGATCTGGAAGATGCGCCGGGAAATGAAGATCTTCCCGGTTTACAAGATGATCGACACCTGCGCCAGTGAGTTTGAAAGCTATGTACCGTATTTTTACTCGACCTACGAAGAGGAAAATGAGTCCGTGGTCTCGGACAAAAAGAAGATTCTGGTGCTGGGTTCCGGTCCGATCCGGATCGGGCAGGGCGTGGAGTTCGATTATTCCACGGTGCATGCGGTAAAGACCATCCGGGCTATGGGCTATGAGGCCATCGTTGTCAATAATAATCCGGAGACTGTATCCACGGATTATACCACGGCGGATAAGCTCTATTTTGAGCCCCTCACGCCGGAAGATATCATGAACATTATAGAACTGGAGAAGCCGGAGGGAGCCATTGCCACACTGGGAGGACAGACGGCGGTCAATCTGGCGGAACCTCTGACCAGGCGCGGCGTGAAGATCATCGGAACGGATTGTGAGGCAATCTTCAAGGCGGAGGACAGGGATGCTTTTGAGGCCCTGATCGAGGAGCTTTCCATTCCCCACCCGAAGGGAGAAGCTGTAACGGATATCGAAAGCGGAGTGGAGGTTGCCGCACGGATCGGCTATCCGGTACTGGTACGCCCCAGCTTTGTTCTGGGCGGACGGGCTATGGAGATCGTGGCAAATGAGGAAATGCTCCGTCATTATCTGCAGAATGCCGTTGAAGTAAATGAGGACCAGCCGGTCCTTGTGGATAAATATCTGGTGGGAAAGGAAGTAGAGGTGGATGCCATCTGCGACGGTAAGGAGGTCTTTCTGCCGGGCATCATGGAACTGGTGGAACGGACCGGTGTTCATTCCGGCGACAGTACCAGTGTGTATCCACCATTCTCCATTTCCCAAAGGGTGAAGGATACGATCCTGGATTATACCACGAAGCTGGGGCTGGGCATTGGAATCGTCGGACTTTTCAATATCCAGTTCATCGTGGATAAGGAGGATAATGTCTATATCATCGAGGTAAATCCCCGGGCGTCACGGTCTGTGCCCTTCCTGTCCAAATCCTCCGGTTATTCCCTGGTGGATATTGCGACGAAGGTCATGCTGGGACAGAGTCTCAGGGACCAGGGTATCTCCGCGGGGGTTGCCCCGGAGAAGCAGTTCTGGTATGTTAAGGCACCGGCTTTCTCCTTCGAGAAGCTGCATGGCATGGATGCCTACCTTTCACCGGAAATGAAATCCACCGGAGAGGCCATCGGCTATGACAGGAAGCTGAAACGAGCCTTTTATAAGGCACTCCAGGCTTCGGGTATCAAGATGAAGGATTACGGAACCGTCATGGTAACTCTTGCGGATGAGGATAAGGAAGAAGCTCTTCCTCTGGTTCGGAGATTCTATGAGCTGGGCTTCAATATCGAGGCCACTGCCGGAACCGCCAATTTCCTGAAGGAAAACGGTATCCGGACCCGCCTCAGAGGCAAGCTGTCCGACGGCAGCGATGAAGTGCTGAAATCCATCCGGGCCGGCTATGTCAGCTACATCATCAACACACGGGCCATCCTGTCCGGAGTACATTTCAATGACGGAACGGCTATCCGGCAGTGCGCGGTGGAAAATGGCGTGACCATGTTTACGTCTCTGGATACCGTACGGATCCTGCTGGATGTACTGGAGGATATTACACCGGAGATCTCGGTTCTGTAGCCCGGTTCCAAATGAACGGAAACCTGCATCTTTTTTGCTGACTCATCCACGCAGATAGACACGGTGCAAGAAGGGACAGTTCCACGTGCGACACCGCTCGCGCTTCAATTCGCAACGTAGCGGTACATAAGGCGGCAAAGTACGCCGCCTAAGTACCGACGTTGCTCAATGGTCGCACTCAGGAACTGTCCTTTTGCCCTTTCGTGTCTATCTGCTGAAACATTCGGACTGAACCGGGCAGGCGCCTAAAAAAGACGGACACAGTGTCTTGCGAGGTCATTGCGGGTCTCGGTACTTAGGTGGTGCCTGAGCGAAGCGAAGAGCAGCACCTTAGTACCGCTAGGGGCACCCGCATTTAAGGCGCGAGCCGGGCCGAGAAAGACACTGTGGTCGGCAGTAAGGCGCCGTGGCCTGGTGTGGGTTTCGGTTTGCTGCAAATAAGAAAAAGTGAGAATGACGGTCGTGTCGTTCTCACTTTTTTTCTATAGTCCGGGTGCCGGTCAGGCTGTCAGCTTGTCAATTGCGTTCCGGAGTCTTTTGAGGGATTCCTCCTTCCCCAGAAGAGAGAGAAGCTCGGTTGCTCCGCCGGGGGTGGCTGCCTTGCCGGAGAGAGCAGTGCGGATGGGCCACATAACAAAGCCGGTTTTATACTCCTTCGCTGCGGCAAACTCCTGCAGAGTGGCAAAGAGGGCATCGTTGCTGAAATCCGCCGCCTCTTCAAGAAGGGGAAGTACCTCCCGGAGAAGCTGAAGGGAGTTCTCGGGATTTGTCTTCATTTTCTTATGGGTATAAAGGATAGTGTCGTATTCGGGAACCGCGTTCAGGAAATCTACCTGCTCTTTGATGTCCGGAAGGATCTCAATCCGAGACTGTACCATGGACGCAACCTTCTTCAGGTCAACGGGAGCGGTCACTTCTTCCCGAAGAGTGGGAAGGGCCAGCTCATAGAACTTCTCGGGATCCATAGCCTTGATGTATTCGCCGTTCATCCATTTCAGCTTGGTCATGTCCAGCACCGCGGGGGATTTGGACATATTATGGTAGTTGAAGGCCTGTGTCAGTTCGGAAAGGGAGAAGAGCTCCCGGTTATCCTCGGGACACCAGCCAAGCAGTGCCACATAGTTCACGATGGCTTCCGTCAGAAAACCCTGCTCCAGCAGATCCTCGAAGGAGGAGTGGCCGCTTCTCTTGGAGAGCTTGGCGTGGGTTTCATCTGTGATAAGCGGGCAGTGAATATAAACCGGGACGTCCCAGCCGAAGGCTTCATACAGGCGGTTGTATTTCGGGGCGCTGGAGAGATACTCATTTCCCCGGACGACATGGGTGATGCCCATCAGATGGTCATCTACCACATTGGCGAAGTTGTAGGTGGGGTAGCCGTCGGATTTGATGAGGATCATGTCGTCCAGCTCCTCATTCGGAACAGTGATGGCACCGTACAGCTCGTCATCAAAGGTGGTCGTTCCTTCGGTAGGGTTGTTCTGGCGGATGACAAAGGGCTTTCCGGCGGCAAGATTCGCCTCCACTTCTTCCTTTGAAAGACTGAGGCAGTGCTTGTCGTAGCGGAATACGGTCTTTCCCTCGATCTCCTGGCCAAGGGATTTGAGACGGCATTCGTCGCAGAAGCAGTAATAGGCTTCTCCTCTGTCGATCAGCTGTTTTGCGTAATCCATGTAGATCCCTGCTTTCATGCGTTCGGACTGAACGTAGGGACCTACACCGCCGTCCTTGTCCGGACCTTCATCCCAGAGAAGACCGGTTTTTTGAAGCGTCCGGTATATGATATCGACCGCACCCTCCACCTCGCGCTCCTGATCCGTATCCTCGATTCGGAGGATAAAATCGCCATCCTCATGCTTGGCGATGAGATAAGCGTAGAGGGCTGTCCTCAGGTTTCCTACATGCATACGCCCTGTGGGGCTCGGTGCAAAACGTGTTCTGATGCGTTTCATTTTCTGATCCTCATTTCCAAAATGTTATTCTTCCGGCTGTTTTGCGGGAATCTCTACACGATTGTACACCATGTGAAAAAAAAGGGAAAGGAAAAATAAATTTTTTCCCATACCAATGGGCAGCGATGTTGAAAAACTTCTTTCGGTGTAGTATAATCCTGTCATATGTGACCGTGAGAAGGTTATCGAAGGGAAGGGTTTTTTATGATCGGCTTCAGTGAAATGAGCTCTACCACAATTTTCAGCATCGCGCTTCTGGCGGTGCTTGTTGTGCTGCTGGTGGTTCTGGTGATCGTGACCATTAAGGTGCTTTCCAAGGGAAAAAAGGAAGACGAAGAATATACGGAGACGAAATATACCTCTCGCAGAAGAAGGGAGGATCCGGATGAGGAAGACGATGAAGATGTGACGGAAGAGCCGGAAGAAAGGTACGAACGTGAACCGGATGATGAGGATTCCGACGAGGAGAATGACGAAGACTATGATGACGAGGACGAAGATTCCGATGTCAGAAAAGACGATGTAGCGTCTATCGTTGAGGCGGCTCTTCAGGCCAAGGCCAAGGCTGCTGAGTTTGAGGCTAAGGTGGCGAAGGAAAAAGCCATGGCTGCCATGGAGGAAGCGGAGCTTGCTGCAAGGAGAGCCAGTGAAGCGGAGGCGGATGCACGGGCTGCGTCGGGACGGAAGGGCCGGATCGACGGGGAAGCAGCTGAAAGGGAACAGGAGGAGATCCCGGATTCCGTGCTCCCGCAGGAGGATGTACTTTCTGCCAGCACACGTGTGGCAGATGCGGATACGACCATCGGTGCCGTAAAGAAGGCGAAGGGCAAAAAGAAGAAACCCGTGGAGG
>JAFXZW010000046.1 GCA_017541035.1 Eubacterium sp.
CCATGAACCGCCTGGGAATCAATAAGGATACCCCGGACGTCAGCGACGGAATCATCACACGGGACAAGGACGGCAATCCCACCGGGTATTTCCGTGAAGGCGCCATAGACCTCATAAAACCGCTCACCATTTTTACGGTGGACCAGTACAAAGAGGCCTTCCTGTACTACCAGAACGAATATCTGGCAAACGGTGAGACAATGGTCCTGGATCCGATCATTAACTGGGACAGCACGGATCATGCCGCACTGGCATGCCATGAACTGGACGCGGAAGGAAAGCTGAAAATGCACATTTTCGCTGCGTACCAGGTTTTCCAGGCGGAAAATCACGATCCCATGGCAGAAATCGAGCATGCTGCAGAACTCAGGAAAAAGACGAAAGGGCCCATGTTTGATCTGAGCAATATCAAGGTTCAGCTGGATGGAACCATGCCCGGCACCCCTTCGACTGCCTTCCTGAAGGAGCCATACACCGATCCCTGGTCCAAAGAGCATCAGCACTGCGGACAGCTCCGTTTTGACATGAAGACGCTGACAAGCGTATTCCGCAGATCCCACGAGCTCGGCTTCACGGTGCATGTCCACGCGATCGGAGATGGTGCGCTGGCCATGGCGCTGGATGCGGCGGAGAAAGCGCTGGAGCAGACAGGACCCCATGATTTCCGGGATGCCGTCACGCATCTGCAGGTCGTGGACCGGGCAGATATCCCCCGCATGGCAAAGCTGGGCATTGTGGCTGTGACGGATCCGCACTGGTTCGATATGGGGCCTGCGTATTTTAATATGATGGCAGCTGTTCTGGGAGAGGATCGCGCCGAACATCAGCTTCCGATGAAGTCCTTCTTCGATGCGGGCGTTGTCGTGACCTCCGCCAGCGACTACCCCGTCTCGGATCCGGCCTACCCGCTGATCGGTATGCAGAAGGGTGTTATCCGCCAGCTTCCCGGCCGGCCGGATACGCTGCATGATCCTGCGGAGAGAGTCACAATTGAGCAGATGATCGAAGCGACCACCCTGAATGAGGCTTACCAGCTGCTGTGTGATGATCGCCTTGGCAGCATCACTGCCGGCAAGGAAGCGGATCTGGTCGTGCTTGGAGCAGACATTACCGCCTGTGACCCGGAACATATTCAGGATGCCCCGGTGCTTTGCACCATGACAGGCGGTGAATGGGTCTATACACGCGGGTAAAGGATAAGAATATAAGAAAGATACTGATCGTGTCGAGCGGATTTCCTAATTACCAGAGGAAGAGCGAGCACTCTACATCGAAAGAACTGTATCAGGTATCTCAGCTTCGGGTGGGAACCGAAAGAGAGCTGTCTCTGAGAAGCCGAAGCGAAAAATAAAACCACTCATAGAGGATGAGACGGCGATTGTCCTGCAGACAGCGTTAGAGGACTTTACATGCCGGGCAGGTATTATGTGGAGAAGACCAGGACCAGAAGCGGGAGACGCTATCTTCCTATGACCGATGAGGTCTACGAGAGCCTGCGGACGATCGTAAGGAACCGGCCGGACCTGGCAAAGGAACCGGAGGACGATGGCTATTCCGGGTTTCTCGTGATCGATAAGAAGCAGCAGCCGAAGGTGGCGCTTCACATCGAGAATGAGATGCGGCGGGCGATGAAGAAGTTCAGAAAGCTGCATCCGGACATCCGGCTTCCGCATATCACGCCCCATGTTTTCCGTCACACGTTCTGCACGAACATGGCGAATGCCGGGATGGATGTGAAGAATCTGCAGTATCTGATGGGACACTCTGAGGTAGGAGTTACCCTGAATGTGTACACTCATGCGAACTATGACAAGGCGGCAGATCAGCTCCGGAAGGTGGTCGATTTCGGGCCGGTACGCCGGAATGCAGTCTCTACGCCAGATCTGACGCCAATTGGCGTAAAATTGGCGTAAACTTATGTAGACATACAAACAGTTCAGAATTGTAGAGCCTGAAAAAATGGCTTAAAATAAAGGCTTATGAAGGGTTACAGAGAGATGATCAAGATTTTGTTTATCTGCCACGGCAGCATCTGACTAAATGGTCAAAAACCCAGTATTTATGCGGGGTTCAGGCCACCGGGGCAGGACTTTTATCAACGTTTTATCAACATTAGGAAAAGAGCTTTTCGATGCGACAAACAACAGAATATATCTTAGTGAAGGCAGGCGCTTACCGATGAATTCAGTGCGAATGAGAGGTAAGCGCCCTTTTTGCTTTAAAACAGACCCCGTGCATCAGGCGTCCCTCCCTTGCTGTGCAGTTTTGTCAAAAATTATAAAAAGTGACAAAAATGCACTTGAATCTTGCGGAAACTACAAGGATGCTCGAAGGTGTTTAATATTCATTACATAGGTCGGATCAGACAGCTATCCCCTTTCGGGGCAGCTATCTCCTCCGGCCTTTTTTATTTCCAAATCACGCAAAGGAGGACGTCAGATGAATTATGAGCAGTTTCTGGAACAGATGAAAGAGGATCTGCAGGCCCGGTTTGCCGAAGACCTGCCGCCGGAGCTTGCCGATGTGAGGATCGGGATCCGGGATGTGGAGAAGCTCCAGGGAGAATCCTACCGTGGGATTTCTTTCCGCAGCGGGGACTCCCCGGTCGAGGCAAATCTCAATATGACCGGTGCCTTTCAGGCCTATGAAGCGGGCCGTCCCTATGAGGACATTTTGGAGGAGGTGGAAGCACAGCTTATGAAGGTAGTGGATCATACACCCCAGTTTAATATTGGGGAGCTGACAGACTATGAAGCCATGAAACCGAAGCTGATGATGGAGGTCATTCCTCAGAAGGGAAATGAGGACAGGCTGGAGAATATCCCCCATCAGAAGGTTGAGGATATGGCTCTGATCTATCGAGTTGATATGGGTGACAGCTCCGGCGGTAAGATGACTTCCGTGATTACTAATCAGCAGCTGAAAGCCTTCGGTATCACAGCAGAGCAGCTTCATCAGGACGCCCTTGAGAATGCACCGCTCACCCATCCGGCCTCCCTTCGCTCCATGCAGGAAGTGATGGCGGATATGATGGGAATGAAGCCGGAAGAGATTGCAACAGGGGAACCTATGATGCTGGTGGCTACAGTGGAAGGCTCCTTCATGGGAGCGTCTGTTATTCAGTATCCGGGTTTCATGGATCAGGCGGCTGAGAAGATCGGCGGTGATTTCTTCGTCCTTCCTTCATCCATTCATGAGGTACTCCTGATTCCGGATGACGGAACTCAGGATTATCACGACCTGGCGGAGATGGTACAGACCATCAATGAGACGCAGGTAGCACCGGCAGAGCGGCTTTCGGATAATGTCTATCATTACGACAAAGCTGACCGGGTATTCGAGCTGGCCGATAAGACAGCATCGAGGAAGCTGGCACAGGAAATGGAAAAGAAGGCAGCTGCAAGAGGCGGAGCAGAAAAGAAACCTTCTGTCCTTGAGCAGCTCGGAGAAAAAAAGAAAGAGGCGATGGATCATGCACCGAAAGCAAAAGCATCGGGAAGGACTGCACCGGAAGCAGCCTTATAATTTCACAGGAGCATACCGGAACAAGGGAGCGTTAGAAGCTTATTACAAAAAGCGGATATCGCTCCCTTTTCTTATGCACCGGAGAGGACGGATCACATGAAGAATGGAGAAACAACCTTTCGGCGACAAGAAACGGAGGGATAGGCATGAGTTTTACAGATGGAAGTATGTGTGCCATAGAAGCACTGATGAGGGAGACGCCGGGTCATAACCACTATGATGACGGCTGTGACGGCCGGTATCCGGAATGCAGGAACTGCCGATATCACACGCCATATTCCCTTCGCGGCGACTGTGTGTTTGATGAGTGCCCATACCTGGTTCCGGCAGCATCTTCCGGCGGGAGGAAAGGCGGTGGTGGCCGTGGCTGTATTCCGCGTTGAGAAGAATGCCAACTACACGACCATGTGCAATTACCATCTGCGGGACCGGAACCTGAGCCTGAAAGCAAAAGGACTCTTATCCCTGTTTCTGAGTCTGCCGGATGAATGGCATTACAGCACCCGGGGTGTTGCCGCCATCTGTAAGGAAGGCGTGGACAGTGTGAATTCCACGCTCCGGGAACTGGAGGAATACGGATACCTGACCCGCAGCCAGAAGCGGCTGGAAAACGGCCGCATGGGTGAGATCGAATATGTGATCTACGAAATGCCGGATGGGGCTGTGCCGGATGCAGACTTTCCGGGTACAGGATCACCGTATACGGAAAATCCGGATACGGCAGAATCGTGTACGGAAAACCCAAGAGAAATAAATAAAGATAGAACAAGTAAAGAAAGATCAAGTACTGAAATAATCAATAAAAGAGAGAGTAAGAGACCGGTCCGCCATCGCTATGGCCAGTACCAGAACGTGCTTCTCTCGGATGAGGAGATGGAAAAAATGAAGAGCGAATTCCCGAATGATTACCAGAGCCGTATTGAGCGTCTGTCGGAGTACATGGCTTCGACCGGCAAGATATATAAGAACCACCTGGCCACGATCCGCAGCTGGGCAAGGCGCGACGGCCAGAAGCCGCAGGAAAAGAAAGCCTATGACCACGGAAACTACCAGTTTTCTGCCGGAGAGAGCTTATGAAAGA
>JAFXZW010000047.1 GCA_017541035.1 Eubacterium sp.
GGGCACGCGTGCTCCCATTACACCACATTCCCAATATGAAACGACCATGCAGGGACTCGAACCCTGATCTTCGGAGAGACAATCCGGTGTAATTATCCTTTATACTACACGGCCTCGCGGCTTCAGTCGGGACTCGAACCCGCATCAACTGCTTACAAGGCAGCCGCACTACCAATTGTGCTACAGAAGCATTTGGAGTCGAAAGAGGGATTCGAACCCTCACGACCTGCTTGGAAGGCAGGCATGCTATCCGTTAAACATCATTCCGACATGTGTGTGATTGTTTTTGCTGTCGGTACAATCCTATAAACCTCACCGGCACAGCCGCCTGCTACGGTATGCCATAACCTGTCCTTTCAGGTATTACTCCGGTATTTGAGCAAGTAACGAGACTCGAACTCGTGTCTTATCGCTTTTCACGAAATGTTTTATCCGATTAAACTATACCTGCAGAGGGATGAGAGAAGTGCCTGTTCCTCTCATCCGTATATAATTATTGTTTCCGTAGCATAAGCTGCAGAGTAGACCATGCAGGAGTCGAACCTGCATCCCATCGTTCGTAGCGACGTATACTTTCCGTTATACGAATGGTCCAGTGCCGACAGAGAGGATCGAACTTTCTGCTTCCACTTTGTAAGAGTGGCACTCTCCGATGCTTACGTTATATCGGCATAGAGTGGAGCGCAAGGGGATCGAACCCTCGACCTCCTGCTTGCAAGGCAGGCGCTCTCCCGACTGAGCTAACACCCCATAAAAAAACCGTCTGTATCAGGTGATCCAAAGATCCTTAGATACAGACGGTTTTATTCATGCATAGAGTTTGCACGCATATTACGTTCGTCTGTACCTGGAATGATCCTGAATATCCCAATATGTTTCCTGATCTTTATCATTCATGATGGCCTTTGTTAAGACACGCTGTCCGGCCGGGGCCTTGAAAAAGCGCACGAAGAGAGACCCACAAGCTGCGGGTTTCTGAATGGCGTTCATTCTGTTCGTCATCATGCTTCTCATTTGCTTTTCCTTACCTCAATTCTGAATATTTTTTGATCCTGTCCGCAGTAACGGCGGATGTTATTAAAAAATGCCTATATCTCCATTTAAGACATAACAAATGGAGAGACAGGCACTTCTCTCGAAAAGTATAGTATCACCTTCCGGTCGCCATGTCAACTCCTTTTTGAAAATATTTTTTTACTTTTTTTGAAAAATTGCAAAAAACAGGCAATTTTGGGCAACTGTACCTTAGAGGGTGATAAGCATACCGCCTTAAAGAATGGAGGGAAATGCATGGATGACATGAGATTCAATTCGGAGCGATACAGAGATCCGACGGCATACCTGGCAATGATCAGCATTGTCAGGAAAGAGAAAAAGAAGCGATATCGGAGGAGGAAAAAGAATGAGGGAGTTAAGCATAGCATACGGAAACAGCAGAAATGCAAAGGTATGGACAAACAAAACCATCACCTGGGAGAACCTGAAGATTCGTCTTCGGAATCCGCTCCGGACGGCGGAAACGGTTGAAGCGTATAAGACGATGAAAAAGGCTGACCGGGACATGGCAAAAGATCATGGTGGGTTTGTGGCTGGTCTGCTGAAAGAAGGAAAGCGGCAGATCGATCATGTGCTTTCCCGTTCCATGATCACTTTGGATGGAGACAGCCTGACGAAGGATTTTGTGTGCGACTTTGCGCGAAGGATGCCATACGCAAGCCTTCTATATTCCACGCACAGTTCAACACCGGAAGCGCCAAGGGCCAGGATCATCGTACCGCTGAGTAGAGATGTGGCTCCGGAAGAATTCATTGCCGTTTCCCGGTATCTGGCAAAAGAACTGGGAATGGATATGTTTGATGTGTGTTCTTACCGTGCCAATCAGCTGATGTACTGGCCAAGCTGCCCGATGGATGGGGAGTATCTGTTTTACGAAGTAGGGAAGCCGTGGATGAATCCGGATGCCCTGTTATCACTGCATCCGGAATGGAGGGATCCTACACTGCTGCCTACCTCATCAAGAGAGATCACAGCGAATGATTTTGGCAGAAAAGAGGTGCAGGATCCTCTGACAAAGGATGGGATTGTCGGTGTCTTCAACCGTACCTATTACCCAATCCAGAAAGCAATCGATGTGTTTCTTTCGGATGTCTATGAACCATCGGCAGATCCGGACAGGTATCACTATATCCCTTCTGACAGCGGACCTGGCGTGGTGATCAAGCAAGATGGGAAGTTTATTTACAGTCATCATGCATCGGATCCGGCATGTATGAAACTATACAATGCCTTTGATATTGTCCGGATCCATAAGTTCGGGCTGCAAGATGAGAAAGCATCCTTTACAAAGATGGCTGACCTGGCTGTTAGGGATGCGGAAGTGAAGCTTCAGATCTTTCGGGAAAAAAACAAGGGTGCGGCAGAAGATTTCCGGGAGGAGCCTCCCGCAGGGAATGACGCGGGTAGCACTACTGCAGAACCCATAGGAGTCATTTCCGAAGATGACTGGAGGAAGAAACTTACCTATAACCCGAAAGTGATGCGGGTAGAGAATACGCTCCAGAATCTGGTTCTGATCCTGCAGAATGATCCATTGCTTACGAATATCGTATTCAACCGCCTGAATGACGGGCTGGAGATCATCGGGGAGGTCCCGTGGAACCATCCGTCCAGATTCTGGCGGGATGCAGACGATGCCCAGTTGATCTGTTATCTGGATGAGACATACGGAACCTTTTCCCAAAGGAATTATATGGCGGCCATCGCCAAGGTTGCTGATGACCGAAGCTACCATCCGATCTGCAGCATGTTTGAAAGCCTGCCCGGGTGGGATGGAGAGGAACGGGCCGAAAAACTGCTGATCGAATATCTCGGCGCGGAAGATAACGAATATGTCCGGGCGGTCACGAAAAAAACGCTCTGTGCTGCCTATATGCGTGTGTATCATCCGGGGATCAAGTTCGACTATATTCTTGTATTGAACGGTCCCCAGGGCATCGGAAAGAGCACGCTCATTTCGAAACTTGGCATGAAATGGTATTCCGACAGTCTTGCCGTTTCCGATATGAATGACAAGACAGCCGCAGAAAAACTGCAGGGTTACTGGATCCAGGAAATCTCCGAGATGGCAGGCATGAAGAAAGCCGATCTGGAACGGGTGAAAGCCTTCATCTCCCGACAGGATGACAGTTTCCGGGCCAGCTTCGGACGGAGAGTGACACCGCATCCAAGACAGTGTGTCTTCTTTGGAACGACCAATTCTGAAAAGGGGTATCTGCGGGATATCACCGGAAACCGCCGCTTTTGGAATGTCAGAGTTTCCGGCCAGGGAGTGCGGAAACCCTGGGAGCTGGATGAAGAAACCATACGTCAGGTATGGGCAGAGGTTAAGGAGATCGCAGGAAACGGAGAACCCCTGTACCTGTCATATAATCTGGAAAAGCTGGCGAGAATAGAACAGCGCATGGTACTGGAAACAGATGACCGGGAAGGCCTGATCCGTGCGTATCTCGAGCGTTTGCTTCCAGAGGACTGGTATGACTGGGATATTTATAAACGGCGGAACTATATCCGTGATCCGGAGGATCCGACGCAGCCGGTAGGAAAGAATCAAAGAATGCATGTCAGTAACTTAGAGATCTGGGTGGAATGCCTGGGAAAGCAGGCGGGAGATCTCCGTATGGCAGATTCCTATTCCTTAACCGCGGTCATGCAGCGTATCGAAGGCTGGGAGAAGGACGGTACCTGTGTCAGGGATAAGGTATATGGAAGACAGAGGGTTTATATACGGGAACAAGAGGAATGATCCGGGACTTAACTTGTTCCAGCACTTGTTCCAGCACTTGTTCCAGTGCCTGTTCCGGGCGAATCCTTAACAAAGCGGAAGTTTCGGTCAAAATGGAACAGCATAAGGGATGAAACTATATAGTACAAATGAAAAATGAATATAGAGAAACCACATACACGCGAAAACGCATATACGCGCGTATAAGAGGTTTTCGAGAGAGGCTTGTTGCCGGAGAACCTTAGAACCCTTAGAAAATAAGGACTCTTAAGGGGAACAAGTTGTGGAACAGGCAGGCGGAACAAGCATAGGAGCAAAAAAACGCGAAGGGAGAACGGTTATGACCTATTACCGATGGATGATAAGAAACTATACGAACGAAGTGTCTTTGGCGGGAGATCTGGCACGGGATATGAAAACCGATGCAGCATTCCCAAGGAAAGAAGGAAGAAACGGAATCCTGGATTACCTTTTCCGTCACCGTGCAGATAGATCCTGTATCCGGACATTTGACGAGACCTGGCGGATCTATGCAGGAGAGAGACGAAGAATGAGAAGAAGACCATACGCTGGAAGACGGCGCATCATGCGTTATGTAGTGCACTGAAGAAAGAAGACAGGAAGCAGCTAAGGAGAAGACTACCTGCCAGGCAATAGAGGAGGACAATGTGGTATGACCAAAGAAGAGATCAAGCAGATGCTGAGGGATGCGGAAGATATGGATGAACAGATCAGAAGCAAGGAAAGAGAGATAGAGGCAATGAAAAAACTCGCGCAGAGTCTACATTCTCCTCAGCTGGACAAGGCCCCTGGGTCAAAGGGGTTTGTAACTTCCTATGTAGATGAAGCTGTTAGTGAGTATGTTAATGAGGAACGTAAACTGGAGCAGGAGAAAAAGGCCCTGATCCGGAAGAAGCAGATGATCTATCATATCATCGAAACCATCCCGAATCTGAATTATCGCAGGGTGCTCCGGTATCGCTACCTGGAAGGCTACTGCTGGAAGGATATCGCGGATAAGTTCGGATGCGGGGTGGATAATGTATTCTATCTGCATAGGAAAGCAATCGAGAGTATAGCTGTGAAGACGTAGACGATAGTTGATCAGCAAAATGGGGAGAATGTGAAGCATTTCCAAAAAAACGAGTCAGATAATAGCAGGATTGTTATGTCTGGCTCGTTTTTCTATTCATTCTGTTTATTATAATAAACTACTTGAGACTATCTGAAGAAGAACTTGAGATAATGAAATCCATGTTTTTTTGTTTCATACTTCACTTCGAACGATATATTCTGCAGATTTCAGATTGAAGAGAGCAGCATTCTTTTCAGATAACATTATTCCAGGAACCCTATATGATTTTGTAAGATCCCAATGATGAACCTTAGAAAGAATCTGACATAATTTAATGCTACTGACTTCCATACATCCAGTTCCGTTATAGACTTCCGGTGGAACTGGATGTGATTTAAGATCATGTTTTTCATATGGCGTAATCAGTAATGCCCTGCAGTTGGCATCTGTCATGAAACAGATTCTGGAGGGGCTTCCAAGCCTGCGGAGAGTATCTACGTATATATGTATTTTGTTCACTTTCAAATAAAAGGAAATGTATGACTTCTGCATATCAATTTGCCTTTGCTTTCTCAGTATAGAGCCATTTTTCTGGATTGTTGAAATCATATAGGAGCATTACTTTTTTATCTATGGTAACCACACGACCTGGTGTTCTATATACAAAATCTTTATTCCATTCCCATGTAGCATATAATTGTGAAGTAAAAGCAATGCATTCAATTTTACGCGCTTGTGGATCCTTATTGTTTTTGAGCCATTGAACATTGTTTTTATCTTTCATTGTAACAGGAACAATCAGTATGCACTTAGTCTTTGAATTCACCTCGATACGGATTCGTTCGCAGTTGTTTAAAGCGTGAATAGATGCTTTATTGAATGAAATGCTGTTATGCCAAAGCGTTGCTGATGGAAGACTGATTCTTTGCATATGTCGAAACATATCACCGCTGACAATTTGAAATCCATCATGACTGATTTCGGGAATTAAGTCGTTAAATTCCATGCTATTCCTCCTATGCCTTATCTGTTGTTATATAGCCATCTGCGAGATCAATTTTATACGATTCCTCATGCTGTTCAACGGGTATGCCGAAATAATCTCGCCATTCACCGGGGAGATATGAACCTTTTCGCTTGCTTGTGTTAATAAACAGCTCAAAATCTGTGAGCTTGAACAGGTACAAAACTTCACCGTTATATATAGCAGGTTTGCCAAGCATTTTATATCGATATTGTTTGTCCCACCCCATCAAATCAAATACTTTTGCAGCAAATAATCTGCAAAGAAGATCTCTGTTGGAGAGATCCTTTTCTCCGCCGCCTTTTGCCCAGCGTAATGAATCTGGAGCATCCGGCATACATGGACGAATGATAAGCCGTTTTTGCTCGGGATGAATCAGGATTTGAATATGTGTAACACCAGGGAATTTACGAAGACATGCCATGTTGAATTTGATTCGTGAATCCCAAATTGTAATGGCGGGTTCTCGGGTATGAGAGAATAGTTCTGCTTTTGTGACTTGAAATCCTGCGAGATCTGCAAGAATTTCAGTATCAGTTACTGATTCTGTGATTGGTTGTGCATCTTTAAATAACTGTTCAGTTTGCTTATCCATCATGATCCGATTTCATTCCTCTCGTTAAATCTTCTATTGTCAGCTGAAATTCCTCTTTAGAGGGTATCTTGTATTGTTCCATTCCTGGAGCCGGAACACTGACAGCTGACGTTTGCCATTCGTTATCCGGTGCAAGATAATAGAATCCATTCTCCAGGATATGTTCATAAAATTCATCGCCAAAATCATCGGTCCATTCCGAGGGACATAATTCCACGCGCTTTCGCACTTTGGATTCTTCTTCGCCTGTACTGACAAGAACTGCCGGTATAGCGTTGACGAGATTGAAAACGATGATTTGTTCCGTGCCGCGTTTTGCCCAAATTCCACGAACCCGGTAAATATACTCTGGGTCCCACTGCATAATAGAAAATAATGCATTCCCAAAATGCTGACAATTCAGAGTTTTTGAATAAATTGGCTTCGATGGATCTGGTTGCCAGCGTATGCTATGTGTGTCGTGTTCTTTACATGGACGAATGGCTATTTTACGTTCGGCGGGGTGTAGCAAGAGTTGTATATAACCAACATTTTCAAAGTTTTTCATACAAAATTTGTTAAAGGATATCTTACTATCCGCAATCGTTATGGAGGGACCTTCGTAGCGTATCTGGGTAAACTGATTTCTCACTACCTGATAGCCGGTGAGATCGAAGGCAGATAACTCTTTTTTGTCAATCTTACGTACTTTCAACACCTTTGATACCGAATTTGATATATCATAGTAGATATTTGGATCGTCATTCACCCAATGATGATTGATCGGAATAAAACCTCGAAATATGCCTTCATCGATTACATGGAGGAGAGGAAGTGTCCCGTGGATGTGATGTTTGCGGTTCTCAATAAGACTTTGTACGGCTTCGAATTTCTCCAGGCTGATTATGGCAGGATGCCGGTCATGGTAAAGATACTGATCTCTGTCTTTTCTGTTCTTTTTGTGTTTGTGTTCATAAAGATCGGCTGTAAATGTTTTCCAGGTAAGAACACTACCGACGTAGCGCTCATTGGTAAGAATGTAGCTGACAGCGCTTGATGTCCAATCAGTACTTCCTGTCTTGGTCTTTACACCAACATCTTTTAAAAAGGTTGCAATGTTTTCCTGTGACCAACCGAATAAATATGCGTCATAGATAAAGCTTACGGTGTTTGACTCAGCTGGGTTTATAACAAGAGGTGCATACTTTATGTAATGTCCAGCGGCATCTTTCTGGCGGTCATATCCAAGAGGGGCAGGAGTTAACAGTTTACCGTCTTTGAACCGCTGCTGTAGCGACCAGTTCATAGCTTCGCTTTTTTTAACGGATTCTTCTTGAGCAAATGTGGCCAGAAATGAGAGCATGAATTCTGTGTTTTCACCTAGAGTATATAGGTTATCTGTTTCAAAATAGACTCCTACAGGAGGAGTTAGTCCTTTCAACATTCGAATAAGAGAAATACAGTCTACAAGATTTCTTGCGAATCTGGACACGCTCTTTGTAATAATAAGGTCATATTCCCCATGCCTGCAGGCTTCAATCATTTCGTTGAATGCATAGCGGTTTTTCAGCGAGGTACCGGAAATGCCTTCGTCCGCGTAGATCCGCTTAAGCTCCCAATTAGGATGATCATGTACAAGCTGCTTATAGTGAGCTTGCTGGAGCTCAAAAGAGGACAATTGCTCGTCATTATCTGTTGAGACACGGCAGTAAGCGCAGACTCGGAAGAAACGACCATTCTCGTTTGGATTGATTTTCGGTTTGGCGGGTATAAAAGTTTTATCTCCGTTATCTTCTTTTTGATATAAATGACGCAGTTGTTCTCTGCCGCCGTTATCATGCATCAACATCCCTCCTTGCATGGTTGGTCTTCCAAATGCCAGTACCATACATTATCTTTTTTGTATGAAGTAACACCCATCTGTTTTTTTACAGAATGAGCAGTCCGTTCAGATATTCCCAATATTTTCAGCTTGTTGAGAACGTCAATGCTTCGGATGTCCTGTTCATCGAGCAATTCTCGGATTACACGAATGGTAAGTGCCCATTTGCTTTCATCAATATCATAGTCTTGAATTTGATCTTTGTTGACTTCGCAGGTACCGATCCATTTTAAACCACGCTTCGACTCAAGAGAGAACGCTATGGTTGAGCCTTCCGGTGCCAAACTTGATTTGACCGGAAACATATATCGTATGCTGGGATCGGATTTGTCTCTTGATATCATTAATACACTGCGCGCTATGGCCGCTATATCAATGCTGCCAAGCCCCCGGTAGAGGTTTTTCTCTCCGCTTGTTTTATTCATATGTCCGATTACAACAACAGCACATCGATATTTTGCTGCAATATCGGCGAGATGTTTCAACTTCTGACGCATTTTACCTGGACTGAACATATCTGTATCATTTGAAAGATAAGCCTGAATAGGATCCAAAATGAATAGCCGGGCGTTAGTCTGCTTGATGGCCTCTTCAATCCGGCTGTCCTCAAGTGTCAGTGTTCCTTCGTCATCGATAATATAAGCTACTTGATCACAGTTTGCTCCTGCTGTAATCAGGCGTGGTTTTACGGTATCCGCAAGATTGTCTTCAGCAGTTTGATAAATCACCTTTTGAGGACCGGCTACATTTGAACCATCTGGCATTGGTTTCCCATTTGTTAAAAGCGCGGCTATATTCAGAATGAAGGTAGATTTACCCTCTCCAGGATCTCCTTGAATGATTGTGAGCTTTCCGTATGGAATATAAGGATACCAGAGCCATTCAACTTTTCTCTGCGTTACAGAAGAAAAATATTCTATTTGAAAATCGGTTTTCTTTATCATTTCTTTACCGTGATGATCGTTTTTGTATTAATTCGTTTTTTTGCAAAAGCAGTTTAATGAGTTGACTTACAGCGGCAATATCATCCTGAGTTAGACCAGAAGTGTCGATTAGCAGACTATCTGTTACACCAAGCAAATAATCGGTACTGACTCTGTAAATCACGGATAGACGAACCAATGTTTCGTATGAAGGCTGTCGAGTGCCATTTTCATATGCTGATATGGTATTCTTCGTGACATTGCACATTTTTGCAACTTGTGCCTGACTGAGCCCATAATGCAGACGAAGTTCTTTTAATCTATTTGCAATACGTATGATCATAAGTGCACCACCTCTCTATGCACTCATACAGTATAACGGAAAAAAGTCTACATTTGGGTTATATGGAGTAACCATTTTGCAGTGTTGAGATGGATTTAGATTGTAAATCATCTGAAAAATGCAATCTTGAAAAGATTGACAAAATTGGTAATTCCTTGAATTTGCTGAGTAATTCTGACTGTTTATTCAATAGATGAAATAAAGAGTGCATAATTTGAATAGATGATATTCTTGCATTCTTGCATTCTTTGATATGAGAACCGTAAAATATGCCTGTCATATGCCGGTTTATCATGACACCGTAAATCCTATTTAGAAGCTCGGCAGATGATAGGTGCGTCTTCTCCAAGTGATCGTAAATCACACAGATTGGTTCTCTGGAGAATTGAAGAAAAGCGCTCTCTGCAGGACCGACGTTCACGCTGAATACCTGGCGGGTATAGTTGCCAATATCAGCGGAATTTACAGTGGTTTACAGTGATTTACAGTAATTTACAGTAAACTACAGTAATTTCCACTTTCTAAACAAAAACGGGTATGATATTGTTATAGTGGACGATAAAGGGAGAGGCGATGAACCTTTCCCTTTTTGCATGTCAAAAGATATTCGGAGGGGGGAGTCGTATGAGTGTGAAAGAACAGCTGGAGATCATCCTATGGTATCGCCAGCAGGAGGAAGCAAAGGAGATACAGATCGACCGATTGCTGAGTCTTAATGAAAGCCTGGATAAGATCGTATCAAAGCAGAATGAATCGGAGAAGCCACCAGATATAAAACTGGAAGATGCAAGACTTCGGATTGATGAGATGATCCGGAATCTGAGAAAGGAAATCATTGATCTATTCGGCCAGCGCCTTAGGTTTATGGAGAGGTTTAAAGTACTCAAGGATCTAAAGCAAAAGACGGTGATGGCACATCGGTATTTCTGCTGCAACGATTGGAAGAAAATAGCGGATTACCTTTCCTGCTCGGTCGAGGAAGTAAAACAGCTGCATGATAAAGCCGTGTGCGAGCTGGAAAAGAACAAAAAGAAATCAAAGTAGAGTCGCTGAAAGGCGGCTTTTTTTCATGCGAAAAAGGAGAAAAAACCATATGTTGAAAAGAGTATTAGCTACGATACTGGCCGGAGCGATAGCGCTAACGGCAACACCCGTGGACGGGATCCGGAATGCAGTGCAGGAAATGTCCTCCACAGTATCTACCACAGAAACTGGTGCGACCCCCGGGGACCGGACCGAATCTGACGAGGAAAGTGAGAGGGAAGGAACCAATGGTATTTTGGATGTAGACGAAATCCCCATAGAAGAGAGCGATACGACAGATCCGGAAGATGGGGAAGTATTGGATGCAACCGAAGTTACGGAGATTGCTACAGAAACGACGGAGACGGAAGAAACGTCTTCAGATCCTGAGGATGCATCGGAAGCACCGACGGAATCAAGTGAAGAAGTGATATCCGAAGAAAGCAGTGAAGAGGATACGGAAGAAACAGCAACCGATACGGAGCAGAAAACCGAAGAGAGAGAATCGACCTTTGCCTATATCGTAGAGGGCGTAGATATTTCCGGACTGGATTTCTCATCCCGGGAGCTTTTGATCGGTACAGAGGATCCGGGGATCCTTACCTGGGATACGGAAGTACTCTCAGAGTACCGCGGCGTGTATCTAACCAGATATCCGTCCGTGGAAACAACACGAAATGCCTACACTTACTACCATGGAAAGGCTGAATTCGTTGCATGCAATACGACATTTACTGTATCGGATCAGGAAGGCAGTGCCGAGGAAGTAACGGAGGCACAGGAAGATACGGATGATTCGGAAGAAGAAACCGATGATGAGGATTCTCACCTATCCGGACAGGAGAATGGAGCAGATTTATCCAGCCTGAACGCGGGCGATGACGCACTTTCCAATCTGAACAATATGGATGCCGTCCGGACTCCGGGCAGTACCATAGCCCTGATCGATACCGGTGTGAATGAGGGCGCCTTTGTAGATACGGTATCCGTGATCGGAGAGAATGCATCGGATGATAACGGACATGGTTCCCGGATGTATCAGGCGATCTGTGAGGAATACCCGGAGGCAAACGTCCTTTCCATTAAGGCTATGGGTTCCGATGGTAAGGGCCAGGCTTCCGATATCTACGCGGCAATCCAGTATGCAATCGAAAGCAGGGTGGATGTGATCAACCTGTCACTTACCGCTAACGGTACGGAAGAGAATTCGGTGGTTGTCCGTGCCATCGAGGAAGCAATCGATAAGGGAATCACGGTCGTCGGTGCTGCCGGCAATAACGCATCCAACGCGAAGTACTTCATTCCCGGATGTGTGAAGGATGCATATATCATTGGTGCAGCCAATGAGAAGGGGGATCGGCTGAGTGATTCCAACTACGGCTCGAATGTAGACTACGAGGTGGTCGCTGATTCTACATCCGAAGCCTCAGCCAGATTCTCCGCCCTTATGATGCGCAGTAAGGCAGAAGGAAAAGATGTTACGGATTATCCGAACGTACTGATCAATTATGACAGGACGGATCTGGAAACGGATGACTATGTTCTTCTATATAACAATGATGATTTTAATGTGTCCCGTGCGGCTGCATCAAAGACCATCACTGTTACGATTAGCGATAAGCCATATAAGATCAACATACCGAGTTATCTGGTGTTCCCGATCAATGTCAATGCAACCGATACTTCCAAGTCTTATGGATTTGCCGGTTACCGGGATGCATCCAAGGCTAAGGATTATCTCGGCTCAAAGACGTTTAATGAAGCAACCGGAATGATGGCGACAGGTAGCGGAGATTCGGAAACAACTTATGCATCCATCACCAAGAGCTGCGGCACATATTTCAATGTGAAAAACACGGTTGCAGGACTCCCGGATGGCGATTTCAAGAAGGCCTATGGGTCTGATGCAACAGCACATGGCGCATCGGATGTGTGCGTATATGGTTCCAGTCCGAACTACCAGACGACCAATACCGGATGGACCACAAACTGGTACAACAATGGATACCGCGTGATCACATCTAATTCCAATGACATTTATTCTTTCTCTGTGTTCTGTACAGAGGCAAAGGATATGTCTCCGCGTGGTGCTTACGGTCAGCTGATCATGCTGCCAATCACATCGACCAATACCCGCGGGTATGCAAATTATAAGGTGACTGTAGAGAATGGTCAGACCTATGTCTGGGTTCCTTATCGAAGCGATGAGGTAGATCAGAATGCCTATTCCGGTCATTCCAACTGGCAGAATTTCATCGGCGGAACATACCTGAAGGTCCCTTACACAGAGGAAAAGGATTATTACATCGGAATCTATAAGAAGAATGACAGCGGAGATCCGATGCAGAACATTACCTTTGATGTGAAGGTCAATGGCACTGTAACGGCGAAGGCTCTGAAAACCGGAACAGACGGTATCGCCACCTACAAGATAGGCAAGTTTGCAAAGGCACCTACAGTAGAAGTGCAGGAGAATTGGACCAACGAGCGGTTTGAGCCGAAGTCTACCGGATATTACGGCGTTACAGTCTATGAAAAAGAGGCAGATGCGAAGACACATGCCAAGGATGCTAAACATACCTGGACGAATGAGCAGAACGAGTATTATGCGTCCATTAGAAAGGATGGCAACAAGGGTATTACCTCCAAAGGCTTTGCCGGAGCATATTACGGCCTGTATGATACGAACGTCAAGGCCAATATGACAGACGACCACCTGATCGCTGTTTTTGAGATGGATAAGGATGGGTATGCCTGCAATCTGTACGGACCTACAACCAGCACGGTTGCCGGCCATACCTGTAAGGCACGGCTCAAATATACGGATGATACGGGCTGGAAGGTAAGCAGAACGGTGAACAGCCATACCCAGTACTTCATTTGCATGGGTAAGGATAGCCTTACCGATAAGGTGATGCTGACCAATACGAAGTTCGCCTATAAGGAGCTGATCGCACCGGATGGATACCTTCCGACAGAGGATCCGATTCCGGCTACGATTACAAAGCTTCTGTCCGTTCCGGCGACACTGACAAGTTCGCAGATTGTAAGTATGATCGATGAAGACTGGGAGAATAACCCGACCTATATTTATCTGGAGAAGCGGTCTGCAAACACGAAGTGTACGGACGGGAATCCGAATTATTCCCTGAAAGGTGCAACCTATAAGGTATTCAAGACGAACGCTGAAGCAAGTGCCGCCATCAGCAGTAAGGATTATTCCAAAGCGGTGGCTACACTTACGGTTGATGAAACTGGCAACAGCCAGGTTGTGGAAGTGACGGAAATCATGAATAAGAACAGCATCACCGGTAAGTTTGAATCGACAAAGCTATATATCGTAGAGTCGAAAACCGGTCTTGGATATCAGCTGGATAAGCTTGTTCATCCACTGACAGTAACGGCGACAAATGGAAAGAATAATCCTGCGACACTGAAGGTGACGGATGCTCCGGTCAATGACCCGATCGGCGTAAAGATTACAAAGAAACTGGCCGATGGAACAACAGCAAGTGCCGGTGTAGCAGGTGCGACATTTACACTAAAGTACTATGCAATCAGTACGGACAAGGCGGAGACGTTCGCTTCATTACAGAGCAAAAAAGCGGATCTTACAGAAACTTATACAACGGACAAGAATGGTGAATTCCAGATCCAGCATGATACGGATCATTATCCTCTGGGATACCTTACAATCGAAGAAACTACAGCACCTGCAGGGTATTCTCTGGAAGGGGCAATGGCAACCGCAAAGGGTGTTACCATTCCGGTAAAGATGTGCTTTAAGCTGCTTCCGAACGGGAATGCGACGGATGGTTATCTGCCCGGAAAAGCGTACCTGGTCGATGATAAGGGTGCATTCATCACAGGGAATGATGGAAACCGGATCACGGCGGCAAGTATTGATTCGATTTCCAATACCCCTCTTACCGTTTCTATAGATGAAATCCCGAAGAGGGGAGACCTTACGATAGAGAAGCGTGGAGAATCCGATGAGCCGCTCTCAGGAATCCGATTTGAGGTGAAAAGTGAGGATACCGGCGAGATCCATACCTTGGTAACCGATGCTGACGGCAAGGGTTCCACACATAAGGATTACGTGGCACATTCAACCAATACAAACAAGTACGATAACAGAAATACTGCTTACGATGGCAAGGCAGGTGTATGGTTCTCCCTGGTAGGAGATAAGGATCATACACAGAAGGTGACGGATGATGAGGGAGCCCTTCCGGAAGGATGGTATCAGGTAAAGGAAGTGGATTCCCAGGGACACCAGAAGGAAGAAGTGATCCGGGTTCAGGTAAAGAACGGTCAGGTAACGAATGTATATGACAGCAACCGTGGGGATAAGAAAACCTACATCACCAATGTGAAGTTACCGACACTGGTATCCGATGCTTGGATCGTTCAGGCAGACGGATCGCTGGTTAAGGTATCCGCTCCGGAGAAGGATATGACCATCCGGGATCAGGTTTCCTATACCAACCTGCGGTTCAACACCAGGTACACTTTGGCTGGCAAACTGATGGAGATCCAGACGGATGGGTCCGTTAAGGAGATTGCGAAGGCTTCCAAGTCCTTTGAAACGGCGAAGACCTATGTGCGCTCCATGTACGAGTGCAGTGGTGATCTGACACTGGATTTTGAACACCTGGATCTGTCCAATGCAGCAGGATGCGGCTATGTTGTTTTCCAGTATATCTATCTGGGAGATGAGAAGAGCAACTTCAAGAGTTATACGGATGTTTATCCGGACAGCAACAATGACGTGGTTGCTTTCCCGCTTAAGCATGATGATCCGGAAAATGAACGGCAGACGATATCCTTCATGGGAAGGCTTCGGGTACATAAGAAGCTGAACATCGAAGGAGATGCCAGCGGCGCAGTTTATGAGGTTCGTGGTGCCGATGAGGATAACAAAGACTATGTAAAGCGGCTTACGATCAAGAAGGATTCGGAAATAGATGGTTATTCGGATCTGCTGATCCTTCCGTTTGGAAACTATACGGTTAAGGAAGTTGAGGCGCCGGCTACAGGAGAGTGGGTGATCGATCCCAATACGTATACTGTAGAACTGGCAGCCAACAGCGGAACCGTAACCATTGATTCCGAGCTGAAGGGAAAGGCAAGTGATGTAACCATTGAATCCAGAGAGGTTGCCAAAACCTTTGCTTCACTGACAAAGGAATCTTCGGATCCGACGTTCGTTGAAGGAAATCCGAATTACTCTCTGGCAGGAGCCGAGTATAAGCTTTATGCAGATAAGGCTGAGGCAGATGCCGCTCTGAAGAGTAAGGATTATACCAAGGCCATTGGTACATTCGTGACGGATGCGAATGGCAATGCAGATGTGATCGAAGTGACAAAGGCCATGAACGGAGCGGATGAGAAGGCATTCTATGTGGTAGAGTCCAAGTCGGCTAAGAACTACCTGCGGAGAACCGTGGTATCTGAGACCGTAGTGAAGAAGGATAATACCAGAACGAATCCGGCGAAGTTTGAAGTGACTGATGAGCCGGTGAAGATCCCGGTTGATCTTCTGATCGAAAAGGTGGATCAGCTGAGTGATTCCTATGATACAGCTAAGGGATACAGCCTGGCAGGTGCTGAGTTTGAAGTTATTTCTTATGGCGATGACATTACAACCATCAGCAAGGCGGACGCTCTTTCTGTCAATGCAAAGAAGAGCACACTGAAGATCACTGAGGACGCAAAGCATTATACCGCAAAGATCGGAGCAGAACTGCCGATTGGTTATATCACGGTTCGTGAGACGGTTGTTCCGGAGAACTTCGATAAGAAGGGCGCTGTATGGCATATCGGGAAACGGAATGTAGATGTAGCCGATACGATCACGTTGGTACTGTACGGTACCTACAGCGATGACAATGCGGTATTCACTCCGGTTGTCTATGATCCGGATCAGGCAGCAACTGTCGATGAGCTGGCTGCCAAGGGCCACGCAATAAGTGATGGGGCAAAGGTTTCTCTTACTGCTCAGAATACTGAGCTGCGAGGCAACCTGTCGCTTCATAAGGTAGACCTCAATACAGGAAAGCCGATGGAAGGCGTGAAGTTCGAAGTAAGAAATCAGGAGACCGGAGAGGTTCACTATATTTACACGAATGCGGATGGTATCGCTACAACAAAGGTAGATTCCTATGTGAAGGAGAACTACTACGATAAGGTTTCCGATTATGACGGAACGGCAGGCACAGTATGGTTTGCCAAGGGGAATGAGGGCAGCATCCCTTCCAAGGATGGGGCAGCAGCTCTTCCTCTTGGCAAGTATCTTGTAACGGAAAAGAGATGCAAGGCAAATAAGGATTACCAGATGAATCCGCCGCAGGAAGTGGAGATTACAAAGGAAGTCCTGTATGTCAGCATCCAGAATGATAAGGATGGCAACTTCTACAATGTTCCGAAGCCGACCTTTGGCACAGTAGCCACTGTGATCATGGGCGAGGATCCGGAGGTGAAGATGGTACCGGCAACAGCAGGCCAGACACTTCTGGACGAGGTGATTTACAGTAATCTGAAGGTTGCTACCGAGTATACACTGGTTGGTCAGGTAATGCAGCTGGATGAGGAAGGTAACACAACTCCGTTCCTTCAGGATGGTAAAGAGGTGATCGCCGTTAAGCGTTTCACAACCAGAAACCGTGTGGCTGAGGATAAGTCTGATTACTGTGTAAATGGTACTGAAACGGTAGAGTTTGCAGACCTGGATTTCACCAGACTTCAGGATAAGAAGTTCGTGATCTTTGAGACACTGTTCCTGGGTGATGTGACGGAAGGAGAGGTTCTTACGAATTATCCGGAAGCAAGTCCGGAGAGCGAGGATCTGTTCCCGATTGAGCATAAGGATCCGAAGGATGAGAACCAGCAGGTTTATACACCGAATGGAGAGACTGAAGCTGAAGACATCAGCGGAAGTAAGACGGTAACCTATACCGACACAGTAACGCTTGTGGATCATGTCCGTTACAGAAATCTGCAGCCCGGACGTGAATATCAGGTAACCGGTACACTTCATGTAAGACCGGAGGATGCGCCGGAAAATGCAGTATATACGAATGATGAACTGGCACAGATGATCCTGAAGGATGAAAGGGAAAATCCTGTAATCGCACAGGCAACCTTTGTAGCGAAGGATGCAAATGGAATCGTGGATGTAACCTTTACCTTCAAGGCAAATCTACTGACTAAGGAAGCTGAGACCATCGTGGTATTCGAGGATTGTTTTGATAAGAAGACCGGAGTTAAGGTGTTCACTCATGCGGATATCCATGATAAAGGTCAGGCTGTATTCCATCCGGAGATCAGAACAACCGCTATGGATGAGAATGGTAGAAGAGAACTGGCACATTTCAGCCGGAAGTTCTACGATGTGGTTTCCTATGATAACCTGGAGCCCGGCAAGAAGTACAGGCTGGTTGGTGTGGCGATGGATAAGAATACTGGAGAAGAGCTGGCGCTGAATGGTACAAAGGTTACTGCAGAAGATATCTTCACAACAGGAGATGCCAACAAGAAGAATGGCGCTGTTCAGGGCTCCTTCAAGCTGGCGTTTACGCTTACAGAGGAAATGCAGGAAGACCTTGAAGGAAAAGATATGGTGATCTTCGAGACACTGTATGCCCAGGACGGTAAAGGCTGGCGTGTTGCTGCAGAGCATAAGGACCTGAGTGATGAAGGACAGGAGCTGAAGGTTCCGACCCTGAAGACAACCCTGCTGGATAAGGCAACCGGAACCCATGTGGCTTATCCGGATCAGATTGTAACCCTTGTGGATACGGTGGTTTACACAAATCTGATTCCCGGAAAAAAGTACACCATGGAAGGAACTTTGATGAAGCAGCCAAAGGGCGGAGAAAGTCAGGAGATCTTCAAGGATAAGGCTGGAAAGCCGGTAACCGCTACAAAGGATTTTGTTGCATCTGAAACCGGAGACGGCGTTGTGGAGCTGGAGTTTACATTCAATGCAAAGGAACTCTTTGTAGAAGGTAAATCCGTGGTTGCTTTTGAAACCTGCTCGCCGGAGGGTGATCTGATCCCGGTAGCAGTTCATGCGGATATTTACGATAAGGATCAGACGGTGGATTTCCCGAAGGTGGGAACGAAGGCTGCTCTGGTTAAGAAGAATGTAACGGAGAATACGGCAAGCTTTGAGGTAACAGACCAGATTATGCTGAGCAACTTGAATACTGAGTACAGCTATACGGCTAAGGGCTGGCTGGTGGATAAGGATGGTAACAAGGTGGAGATTGGCGGAAAGACGATAGAAGCGGAGAAGACCTTTACAGTTGAGAATCCGAATGGTTCCATCAGCATTACCTTCCCGCAGTTTACGGTTGGAAAATATGATTCCTTTACCTATGTCGTATATGAAGAGGTCTATGTGAATGTACCGCAGGAAGATGGCAGCATCAAACCGGTGCTAGTAGGAGAGCACAAGGATCGGAAAGATTCCAATCAGACGGTATCCTACAGGGATCAGCCGCAGACCGGTGACGAAACGCCGATTGCAATCTTCATTGGCCTTCTTATCCTTGCTATGGCAGGTATCGGAATGATCATCTGGAGAAAGCGGAAACTGAATAAGAACGTGTAACAATCAATACATCCCGTCCGGTTATTCCGGGCGGGATTTTCAGAAAGCGAGGTTTATATGAAAAGAAAACTAATTCGATGCCTGGCATGGGCATTTGTCCTGATGTTTTTGGTGGTGGCAATGCCTGCATTCCATTCAGAGGCAGCCACCGCAGGGTGGAAAAAGCAGACCGTAAAGGTAAAAGCATCAGACGGAACGATAACATCATCATTTGCAGGTTGGAAGTATCAGCTCTCAAACGGCAAGTATGTCAACAGCTGTCTCTGCAAGATCGATGGCAAATACTACCTGTTCAAAGCAGATGGGAAAATGCAGACAGGCGCAACGTCTTCTCTGGGTTATTCCTTCCATGAGGGGCAGAAGATTTCTACCGGAACAGTAAAGAAGGCCAATAAGGATCAGGGTGCGATTACGGTGGGAACCGTCGGTCGGTGGAAGAAGGATAAAACCGGATATTGGTTCAGCTATGGCTCCTGGTATCCGAAAAATGTGACGATCTTTATCAATGACGATGCTTATAAGTTCAATACAAAGGGGTATCTTTTGGATAGCAAGAACCGGGTTGTTAAGCCCGGAAACTATAAGATTACAAGCAAGAACGTGAGCCATAGAGTATACGAGGTAAAGAACGGAAAGATCAGTAATACCGGAAAGGTGAAGACATATAGCTATACCGTGCTTAGGTAATCCTTTAATGCAAATAAGCAGACCCCGATCTGAGGTCTGCTTATTGATTCTTACTTTTCCGATTAAGGGAAAAGTGCGATTACGGTGGCTCCGGCAGCAGTGATAGCGGCTGCGATTATCATTCCTGTAAACATAGTGTGTTCCTCCTCTCTTGGGTGATTTTGTTGTTCTGAACACAGTATATACAGGGGACAACAACGGAACTACAACAGAAACTACCCGATTCGAAAAATCATATGTAATTGATAAAAGGGGAGACTCATTTGTGTTCGCCGCATATGGAGCAGTATTGATAGTCGTTGACGGTAACGGTTTCCTTCCGTTCAGGTTCATCAACAATGGTATCAATGAAAAGCAGCTCCGGTTCATGATGGATATAGTGATCGATCACAGTGATCAGTCCGGAACTTCCATGGCATTTATCGTAGGCATAGTAGTCTTCACTGGTATCGTATGTTTTCTCGCATTCGGAACAATATACTTTTTGGACGGTAACGCCTTCGTCCCATCCGTCATCATATACGGGAACTTCGTGGGTTTTCGCAGGAATGGTTTTGGTCTCAGTGTGAGTTTTCCAAATCCAATTGTGGCTGCATTTTACAGGGACAGAGTTAACCTCCGTCGCTGGTGTGCTGACTTTGGTATCCTCTGTAACTTTGGTAGTATCGGATGGCCTTACTTTTGAAGCGGATCCCTTGGTTTGAGATGACGGGGACTCGGCTTTGTTAGCCGGCTCCTGGGATTGATTCTCAAGATTGGATGCTTTCCCGCTTTGTTCTGATTTCGACGGCTGATTAGGTTTCTCCTCATGTGACTGCTCCGGCAGAGTCACCCGCCGGGATGAAGCGTCGGCTTCCGCAGTCGGTGGATCCTCTGTTGCTTTTGTTTTAGGCAAGGGAGTTTTGTCGGGATCAGATGTTTTGGGTGTTTCTTTCGTTTTTGCAGTACCGGTTTGATCTGTGAAAACGTTTTTTTGATCCGATGCCACGGTAGGTACCGGGGTGTTGGTTGTACTACTCTTTATGGATTCATCAGGGCATGCGGTTTTCTGGACATCAGAAGAAGCTGCCGTGATTGGGTCAAAGGCCTCCTCCTTTGCTGCAGATGCAGATTGTTCGATTAAGGGATGATCTGCATCTGTAGTTTTTTTGGGAGCAGCCCCGATGATGGAAATATCAAGCAGAGACGGGAGCTGAAACAGAAGAATCACTGCGAGGATAAGAATCATTTTTTTCATAGGATGCCTCCTTTCACTGGCTTGGCTACATATGGTTCTTTGGCTTAATTGTATCACGAGTATCCCGAAGATTTACGCCACTCTGAGAATGGCGCAAATCTGTCTTTCGGTGAATGGAGTTAAGAAAGTTGCAATGGAAAGGAGAAAATGGATGGATGAAGAAGTAATTCAAATGGAACTGGGGGAACTAAAGGATTTCCGGAATCATACGTTTCAAGTACGGGATGATGATTCCATGAAAAAACTGGTGGAATCCATTAAAGAAGGCGGGATCGCCACGCCGGTGATCGTATTCCGGAATGAAGATGGAGATCTGGAGATCGTATCGGGACACCGAAGGATCCGGGCTGCACGGCTATTGGGGATCCGTACGGTTCCGGTAATCCTGAAGCGGATGACCAGAGAAGAAGCTACGATGCTGGTCGGCGATTCGAATTTTACCTGTCGTGAAAAGATCCTTCCTTCGGAAAAAGCGTTCACGTATAAGGCAATGCTCCGATCGATCAAAAAGAGGATGGGGAATGAAAATGTGGAAAGCTACCGGAATGTCCTGGCAAAGCATGTGGGAGAGAGTTCCACACAGGTTTTTAGATTTCTGCGCCTTACAGAACTGATCCCGGAACTGCTCCAGCTGGTGGATCTTGGAAAACTCGGATTGCATCCGGCGGTGGAACTTTCGTTCCTGGATACGGAGGCACAAAAAACAGTGTTCACCATCTATCAGGAGAGCGGAAGAAAACCATCGCTTGCGGTGGCAAAAGAATTCCATCGCCTCGCGGACTTAGATCAGCTTACCGATGATTTGATCCGCGAGCTGCTTTATGAGCCGGATGGAACCAGGAAGGCCAATGACTATAAGCTGGTGTTTCATTCCCCTCAGCTATTTGCGATCCTCGGCAAATGCCAGTCGGTATCCGAACGTGTGAACCGTGTGCTTCGCGGGCTTCTTCTTTTGGAAAGACAGGAACAGGAGCTGGAAGAAGCATATAGGATAGAGCAGGAAAAGGAACGGGAACGAATCCAGAAACTTGCGGGGGAAGGCGGTGGTTCTGCAGATGATTGGTAAATTGGTAAGACGAGGAAGAAAGTACCAAAAAAACAGGCGATGGAATGTGAAACGAGAGAGACGGAGATCGGTACGTCGAAAGAACAGGAAGTGCGAAAAATATCAATAGCGAAAGTATGGAGGAAAATACGATGAATGATGTGAAATTATACGGAATTGTAACAGATATCCCGGATGTCCACATGATCGAAGGAGAGAACGGATATAAAGTTGCCAAGTTTACCCTTAAGGTTGAGCAGAGTATCAGGGACGACGGAAAGGATTATTCGGATGAGATATCCCTTGTGGCATTCCGGAAAACAGCGGATCTTGTGGAGAAATATCTGCAGAAGGATACGGCGGCATTTGTAAGCGCGCATATCCATTCAGGGAGTTATACGACAAGAAACGGGGACAGGATCACAACCCAGAACATTGTGGTAGACCGGTTTGAGATTGCCCCTTCGGCCGGTCTATCCTGCCCGGAAGCTTTTCAGACAATGCCGGAAACGGCAGCAGAATACGGGTTTTCAGAGAACGAGTACTAGAGAGAGGAGAAAAGCGATGAAGATAGAAATTGGTTATCAGGTGAATGGTTACCCGGTGGAGTTCGAAACAGAGAAGGATCGGACAGATGTAATGGAGGCGTATATGGAGCGCCTCAAAAAGGAGAGTGATGAAAATGATGGATAAGAATATGTTCCGGGAGGTCGTTTTAGAGGAATTTTACCGCCAGCTTCCCGAGGGATACAGTCTTACGGTGAAGGATACCGTAAAGATGAACGATGTTAAGATGACCGGTATCTGCGTAACGAAGGACGGATCGGATATTGGCAGGGTGGCTTATGTGGAGAACATGTACGAGTCTTACCAGGCGGGTAATGAGGCACCGGAAGAAATCGTTTCCCAGTTTATGCACATGCTGATCGACAACAGCGCGGAAATGTGCAATGGTCATTTATTTACCAGTGAGGATATTCTGGAAAATTGTTCCTACCGTATGGCCAATAAGCATACGAATCAGGAACGGCTGCAGGGGGCTCTTACCAAGGATGTTCCCGGTATGGATGATATCGTGATCTATCCCGTGTACGAGGTGGAGATTGAAGGACGCCATGGCACGGTGATCATTACGGACAGGATGGCGGAGGAAAAGGGGCTTACCGTCGATCAGATCCATACAGCAGCAGAGGCGAATACCGAAAAACGTGTGGAGATCATCAGCCTCTCGGAACGGCTTGGAAATATGATCGGGGAGATGGCTCCGTTTGATTCTCCGTTCTATGTAACACATGACACAGCGAGCGAATCTGACGAAGCCACCATTCTGGGTGCACCTTCGGTGCTCAGCAGACAGAAAGAGCCGTGCTATATCATTCCGTCCTCCCGGCATGAACTTCTTTTCCTGCCGAAATCCTTTGAAATGGATGTGGAGAAACTGAAGGATCTGGTACATGAAGTGAATTCCCAGGTTTTAAACCCGGAGGATTATCTGTCGGATAATGTATATGAGCTGAATGAAGGAAAGATCATTACGCATGCGTCTGACTTAGGACGCAGCAGACAGCCGGTACAGGAATAAGGTGTCTTTGGTAGTGGAGAGTACCCTGTGGCCCTGCTGCAGGGTACTTTTTCAGAGAAAGAGTGAAATGCATGTCAGGGGGGTGAGTGAATGGAAAGAGGTGATATGACCGGTAAGATATCCGAAATGATCCGAAACCTCCGTAGTATGACCGGGGAGAGCCGGAAAGCATTTTCGGAGCATACGGGTATACCGACCAGAACGCTGGAGGACTGGGAGTCCGGCAAGCGAACACCGCCACCTTATATCCCCAGGATGCTTTCAGACATGCTGGAACTTGAAACCCTCAAAATGGAATACGGATTGGAGAAAGAGCCTATGGCAAAACTGAGCATGAAGGAACGGGTGGACGCGGCCCTGGAACGGTTGAACGAAGGAGTTCGGGATTTTTTCCAGGGAGACCACTATAAAGAGTATCTTATGACCATGAGTAAATTGCATCATTATTCGGCCCGGAACTGTATTCTGATCGAGAGGCAGCATCCCGGGGCTGAAATGGTAGCGTCATATAACAGCTGGAAGAAGAATTTCAACCGGCAGGTAAAACGGGGTGAGAAGGGAATCATGATCCTGGCCCCGTCCAAGCGAACAGTAGAAGTAGATGTTCAGGGGAAAGTCGATATGAACGGAAATCCCCTGAAAGAAAAGAGAGACTATATTACCTTCCGTCCGGTGTATGTCTTTTCCAGTGATCAGACAGAGGGAGATCCCCTGCCGGAGCTGGTCCACCGCCTGGACTTTACGGTGGATGGGTATGAGAAGATAAAGGATGCCCTCATCCGGACATCCGAATGTCCCATCCTGTTTGAACCGATGAAGGAGGGGGACAGTATCAATGGATACTATAATCCCATGAAGAATGAGATCCATATCCGGGAAGGGATGTCAGAAGCTCAGACGGTTAAAACAATCTTGCACGAATCGGCCCATCAGATTTGTCATCCCGCAACGTTATCGGATAAAACGAGGAACGAGAAGGAAGTTGAAGCAGAAAGCACGGCTTATGTGGTTGCCTCCTTCCTTGGCATTGACACGTCCGATTACAGTTTTGGTTATGTAGGAAGCTGGGCCGAAGGAAAAGAGGTGAGGGAACTGACCGAGTGCGTGGAGAATATAAAGCATGCCAGCAGTATCCTGATCGAGCGCCTGGACAGGGAACTTGGCTTGGAGCTAAAAGCGGAAGACGTGGCTGAACGGGAGAATCTAACAAATGAAGTGAAACAGGTTGTGGCAGATGCCGGGATCAAGGCAGAAAATGTGGTGATCGTAGCAGAACAGCCGGGCAGGATGAGCCGGATGGTCTATGTTACCAATACAGATGGCTCCTATCAGGCGGCATTCTGTATGCATGGGGAAACAACGAAAATAGAACAGCTCCTTACCGATAAAGAGATGGTGATCGAGGATTATCCGTCTTTTTTTGCTGCACATGATGTGGGCTGTGAGATCCGGCCGCACGCCGAGGGCCAAATCTATGATTACTGGTACAACTACGAGACGAAGGAACTGGTTCCCTATCCGGAAGAGGCAAAGAAGGAGATAACAGCGATGGTGACGGTAAAAGGAAAGAGCGCGGAAGAACAGGTGATGCAGCTGAATGATGCCATGCCGCTTGTGATGGGAAACCGTATCGCGTTTACGCCACTCGATACCGGTGGTGCGGTGGAATCCTCAGATGTGACCGTACGGTATGAGCACATGGATTCCAGCTGGCCGATGGTGCAGATCCGGTATACCAATGTGGAAGGACGGATCCCGGCGGAAATGAACATTTTCGAATTTCAGAAACTGATCGAAAAGCAGCCGGATATGGTTTTGGATGATCCGGAAAAGTATTTCAAGGTTTGCATCTCCTATACCTACCTGGATCATAACCATCAGTCGGTACAGGATGTAGACCTTGGCCGTGGACGGGTGGACTATCTGGACTACTTGCAGCTACCGGGAGGACATATCGAGCACCTGAAACGCCATGCAGGCCTTCTTCGTACCTGTGATGAGGCAAGACGCATGGCTCCGGGAACGGAGTATGGAATGCGGTATGAGGACAATGTACAGGAGTGGGCAGGATTCTGCCGGGAGATGCTGAATCATTACAGCGAGAACCCGATGATCCCCTGTCCGCCGAGGATCAATCGAAGTGATAGTAGCATAAACAGGAAGGGAGTGGAGTTATGATTCCGAGTTTTACAGAAGAAGAAAAAGCGTTCATCCAGTCTGTCCGGGATGTACCGGGGGATGATGGTGAGCCCATGCTGGGACGTATTCCGTGCATCCGGAGCATTTCCTATCTTATGGCAAGAGCGAATACACCGGAGATGTCGGTCATGATGGACAGGGTCCAGAACAAGCTGGGGATGATGTCCGACCGGGAATATATAGCGTACGATTTTTCAGTGGATACGCAGGAGACAGGTGATGATGAGTTTATGTAAATGGAACGAAGGTGATGAATTTTGGGCGTACATATACCAAAAGAAGATGTAAATATGGCCCGAAGTGTAAGTCTTATGGATTTTCTACGGCAGAACCGGCCGGCGATGTACTCGAACATTGCCCGGGTTGGATCCCAGTATGCGGTGAAGGCGAGGTACTTCGGGACAAAAGGGGTATATTCCTCTTTCCTGATTCGCGCTTCTGATGGGGAGTGGTGGCATCACAGTAAGGGAACGCATGGGAAAAATGCACTGGATTATCTGATCAAGGAAGAGGGCATGGATTTTACGTCCGCTGTTTTTGAGATCCTGGGGAGATCGGAAGCGTATTATCGGGAGAAAAGGGATAGCATTGCGGACGATTATCCTGAAGGTTCACCTGTTAGAAAGAGGAATCAGCCAGCGGAGGTAGCGATACCGGAGAAAAAAGCACTGGTCATCCCGGAACGTGACACTGATACAAAAGAACTATATGCGTATCTTACCGGACGCGGCATATCGCCAATCGTGATCGACTACTTTGTGGAACAGGGATCTCTTTATCAGGGAGCGAAATATAAAAATGTGTGCTTTGTCGGATATGACCGGGAGGGGAATCCGGGTCTCATTAACCAGAGAGCTACGAAAGGAAATTTCAAAGGAAACAGTGCCGGATCTGACCGGCGGTATTCCTTCATGAATTCGGTTATCGGCCAGACGGAGGTTCATGTATTTGAAGCCGGATGCGATATGCTTTCCTATGCATGTCTTCTATA
>JAFXZW010000048.1 GCA_017541035.1 Eubacterium sp.
CCCGTAGGTCTTCTGTTTCTCCCGGAGCGCTTCCAGGCTGTAGGTCCTGTTCTTCTTTGCCCGGTGCAGCCAGTCCCGTTCCTCTTTGGATGCCTTATAGCTGTCACGGTAGGAGTAAAGCCATTTATCCGTCCCGGTACACTTTTCCTTCCGAAAGGTGATCCCTTCATACCCAGGAAGGATGCCGGTAAAATCCAGCATGTGGTGCCGTTCAATAAGCTTCGAGTTGCGTTTGATCGGGTTCAGGTAATGAAGATCTTCGTTCGCCTCAAAGTGTTCATGAGCCGCCGACTCGGGAAATCCCTTGTCCCCGACGATGATCCCTTTCGTGATCCTGTTCTCCGAGATGAAGGCGCTGTAGGATGTGGCATCCAGCATGTTTCCGGGGAAGCACTTGGAACACACCGGCTCCATCGCCTCAAGGTCGAAGGCATACAGGACTGAGATATCGCGGGTTCCTTTTGTCCTTGCTTTTCGCGAGAAGTCGGAGAGCGAGTTGACTCGCGACTCGTCGGATTTCAGTGTACCGTCGATCAGAAGATGATGATCCATGGACACGGCGGCGGCACGGTTCTGCATGAAGCGGACGATCTTTGAGACCGACTTCCCCATATCGTTCAGGAAGGTCGAGACCGTGTTCTTCGACAGCGCGATCCCGGGATAGAGCTCCGAGAGGAAGCTGGTCTCGTATGCCTCCTTCAGTTCGTAGTTCTTGATGCCCGGATCACAGACCCGCAGGATGGAGATACAGTACATCTTCATCACGTCCGCCTGAGTGTAAACAGCGGACAGCTCCTTGCGGATATCAGAAAACAATCGGTCGCACAGCACAATATTGGCCCAGTCCTTAAGGTCGATCGGTGAAGCCGAGACACTGTCAGGCGCTTCATTATCAATAGGTACGTAGACACCGTCGATGATGTGCCCGATGGTCGGGCCGTTGACTGGCAGGTGACGACCGTTATCATTCCTGCAGCCGATGCGCTGCCGGACAGCATACAGGGATTTATCCTTGCCGTCTGCGATGCCGACTGAATTCTTCGGTCTTGGTACAGAGAGTATATCCTGTGGTATCGGCATATAAGCACCTCCATATATAGTCTATATTATAGCATTTAATTAGACTATAATCAGGAAAAATCGTGCTGAATATGTCGACATTTTTTAAGGTGCGAATGGGCTAAAACCGTGGAATCACAGGCGTTTCGGCGGTTGATTCAACTGTCCGAGTTGGTAAAAAGGCTCATTTCGGTGAAAATTATAGGCTTTTATATAGTCTCACCGGTTGGGAAAGTTATAATCTAATCTTATCAATTTCGTATTTTTGCTCAAATCAAGCTCTGTCAGTTCATTTTCATCACAATCAAGATATTTAAGTGATGTAAAATATTCTATTCCCTTAAAACTGGTTATTTTCTCAAAGCTTCCTGGCCCATTGGACTGCCTTCCCCAGCTTATTATCGTTACATCCTGTATCTCTTCCTCACTCAGGTTTCCTGATCCATCCGTATCAAAATCAGATACATATTCACGAAAAACCTTATCCGGAAAGTTGGTTTCATTGATTGCAACATCAGTCCCTTACGCCTGAGCTTCCAGACTGGCACCCATAGCCAGACTTCAGGACAGGATCGTCGCTGCTACCCCACCCAATAATAATCCGCTTTTTTTCATTTTCACTCCTCCTCATAATAATCCGGTCTTCCCCTTTTTAAAGGCAGCCCTTCTCATTCAATAATGATAATATTATAGATACTGCATATCTTAAAATCAAGAAACAACTTTTTTACATCAGCTTATTCATTCCCCTCCTCATGATGAGACTGCTCATCCATCCGGACCTCTCCGAGGCCCTTGCTGAAACCGTAAAGCAGCACTTCCTTCACCGGGAGTCTCAGGATCTGTTCCAGGGTTTCCCTGTACAGTGAAAGCTGTGCCCGGTAGCGTTTTACCAGTGCTTCTCCGCTTTCCACACGATCCGTCTTGTAATCCATCAGGACTGCATAATCCCTGCCGTCCGCGTCGATCTCCAGGAAGAAAGCATCAATGATGCCCTGCAAAACAACCGGTTCCTCCGTAGAGGGAGCCGCTGTCTCCTCCTCTTCCTCATCCTTAAGGGGAATCTCCTGCATCAGACGCTTCGCGGGAAGTCCGATCAGGAACTGCTGCTCCCGGTACAGGCGCCCCGTCTCCGCTGCCCGCTTCATTCTGGCAAAAAGGCTGTCTTCCTCCTTTGCATAGAAACGTGCAAGGCTCTCCGGCCGGATGGCCTTCCGAAGTTCCGGAGAATAACAGGGTCTTTCCAGTTCTTCCCGTATCCAGTCGGTCATTTCCTTTTTACTGCTGATCCGGGCAAAGGGCAGCTTCTCCATCAGCTTATGCACGGTGATACCGTATTCAATGGCACCGATCCCCTTTGCCGGGGCCTTTTCCTGCTCCGTGCCTTTTTCTTCCGCAGGTGCCTGCTCCGGTGCCCCGCTGTCTTCCTTCCCCTTATCCTTAGGTTTGGAATCCGGAGATTCCAGACTTTCCGCCATTGCTTCGTGCTTGATCTCCGATACCGAATACTTTGTTTTGGTCGTTACCGCCGCTTCGTATGGATATTGGAAATGATACGCCTTTTCCAGTTTTTCCGCAAGTGCTCTTGCATTTTCCGTGATCATTTCGTTCGCGGCCGACGCTTTCTCCTCTTTTTCCAGGCGGGGAAGCTCCTCCGGGAGATAGATCTTTTTTTTCAGATATTTCTCCGATTCCTTTCCTTCCGCACGAAGCACGGTCAGAATAAAGTCCAGATTCGATGCTGCTTCCGTCAGTTCCGAATAGCTTATGGATTTGCCGCCTTCTTCTCCTTCCGACATTTCCTCAGCATATTTACAGGTTCCCGTCATAATAAGCAGCTCCTTTGCCCGGGTCATACCCACATACAGCAGCCGCAGCTCCTCGTGAACGGAAGCCAGATATTCGAGGCGGTTCACCGCATCCCGGTACACACCCTTCGTGGACTGAATGTATCTCTCCCCGATCCTGCGCACATAATTCGGTGCGATCCCGTAACGGGCGCTGATTCGCACGGGTTTTTTGGAATCCTCATTATTGTAATTATGTCCCAGACGGCTAAGGAAAACCACAGGATATTCAAGGCCCTTGCTGCTGTGGACCGTGCAGATCCGTACGCTGTTGCTTCCCTCCGTAAAACCTCCCGAGGCCCCGAAATCCGCCTCATGGATCCTGCACTTGTCGATATACTGCAGGAAGGAGAAGAGTCCGTGGTTCCCGGTCTGTTCAAAGTCCTCCGCCTTTCGGATCAGCCGCATCAGGTTGCTGAGACGCCGGTCTCCCCTGGGCAGTGCCGCAGCCTTAAGCCGGTAGTCCGTATCCGAAAGCACACGATCGATCAGCTGTGCGATGGACAGATATGCCGCTTCTTTCTTCCATACGGTAAGCTTCTCCTGTAAAGCGGAAAGCTTCTCTCCGATCACCGTATCCGGGCAATCTGCCATCCATCTCTGCGCCGTATCATACAGTGCCTCGTAACGATGACTGCGATACATGGCAAGACGCGCCAGCTCCTCGTCCGTAAAGCCTCCCACGGATGAAGCGAGAACAGCCGCATAGGGAATGTCCTGCCGGGCGTTGTCGATCACCTGCAGGATCTGCAGCATGACCAGCACCTCTTCCGCGTCAAAATAAGCCTTCGGATCCTCCAGTTGTACGGGAATGCCCATTTTCTCCAGCTCCGACAGCAATTTTCCGCAGCCTCTGACGCCCCGGAGAAGGATCACGATATCCCGGAAGGAAAGAGGTCTTACCGGGGAATTCTCCGGCCCCTCCGGCATCCTGTCATTATACTCCTCATTTCGGATCATAAGAGGCTCCGGAGTTACCAGTTCCAGTATCCTCCGGCCGATCATGCGCGCTTCCAGCACCTCATCCTTCTCCGGTGCTTCTTCCCCGCTTGCTTCCGTAACCGCGGGGTCCAGAAGAAGCAGTTCTGTCTTCCATTCCTCCTGAAGTGTGTATTCCTCATCCGTCGGAGGATTCAGCTGTACATTTTTATCATAAACGATCCCGCCGAAATCCTCCCGCATCAGCCGGCGGAAGAAGAAATTCACTGCCTGAAGGATCTCTCTCCGGGAGCGGTAATTTCGGTTAAGGTAGAACACTTCTCCCGGCAGTGACTTTTCACGATAGCCCTTTTCCTTTTCCAGAAAAAGCTCGGGGCGCGCCTCACGAAAACGGTAAATGCTCTGCTTCACATCCCCTACCATGAAAATGTTGCAGGGATGTCCGTCCCGATACCTTGCCACGCTGTTCATGATATGCTCCTGCATATCACTGCCATCCTGATATTCATCTACATAAATATAGCGGTATTTCTCACTGTAGGCTCGGCCGGCCGCCGTGGTCTCTCCTTTTTCCGTATCATAGAGGATATGATAGGCGGCATGGGCGATATCGCTGAAATCATATTTCCGGAGTCTTTTTTTCTCCGCCTCCAAAGCGGTCCGAAACTGAAGGACTGCCCGAACCAGCTGCTTCTGAACAGCTGCATGACAGGACAGTTCCTTACGGATTCCGGAGATATCATCCTTGAATTTCAGCTTACCGACTCTTTTTGCAATGGTCTCCCTTTCCTCCTTCAGAAGATCGATCTCCTCTGCCGGATAGACCTTCTTATAGTTTGCCGCCTGAAAGCGCGCACGGGTAACGGAAACCGCCTCGGACAGTCCGGCCAGGTCCTTTGCACGCAAAGCATCCCGCATCATTTCCACATCCGCATCCAGCACACCGTAGATATCACCGGCGGTTTTCCTCTTATCCGGGTCTTCCTCCGAAGCATATCTGTCACGCAGCTTCTCATAGGAGAAAAGTGCGTCCTGTACAGTATTCTTCTGCTCCTTAAGAAGATCGGCGGCCCACTTCATGTGAGAAAGATCAAAGTCATCTTCCGGGATCTCCTCCGGCAGCGCGGAAGCCGCCAACCACTTCTCCGGCTCTGCAAAGCTTTCAGCGGTATAACAGATCTTCTGAATGATCTCCTTCAGCTTACTGTCATCATAGGCTCTGCGGGTGTAGATCTCCGCCACACGGGCAAATTCCGGATCCCGGTACAGCTGTTCCAGAACATCCTCCAGAATTTCTTCCCTGAGAAGTCCGGACTCTCCCGTATCCATCAACGCATAGCCCGGATCCAGCCCGGCCAGCTGGAAATTCTCCTTTACCACGCGGTTGCAGAAGCTGTCTATGGTGGAAATATCCGCATTTTCCGCCAGCGACAGCTGACGGTACAGTTCGGGATCCCCGGAATCGGAAATCCTTTTCTCAAGTTCGCCGATGATCTTTCCTTTCATCTGCGCAGCAGCTGCCCGCGTAAAGGTCATGACCAGGATCTCATCCATACTGCAGCGTTTTTCCTCCACGCTCCTCACGATCCGTTCCACAAGCACCGCCGTCTTGCCCGAGCCGGCTGCGGCGGATACCAGTATATTCTCGTCCTTATCTATACTTTCCAGGACATCCTTTTGTCCTTCATTCCATTTCGTCACAGCCCTACTCCTCTTCCTCCGTCATATCCTCCGAATACGCTTCTTCCCTGATTTCCCGGAGTTCTTCCGTGCCTGCCTTATCCCGCAGCCGGGCATTCCTCAACGCCACCGGAGCATTATTTCCCTGCTCTGCCAGTTCCCTCATCAGACTCTTCCCATCCGGACAGGCGGGAACATATCTCTCCCTTACCTCTTCTGTCCGAAGCAGACAGACCGAAGCAACCGGACAGTATCCGCAGCTATTCTCCATTCTTCCGGCTACCCGCGTCGGACGGCGGGGAATGCTTCCCGAAAGAATTTCCTCTGTCATTTGTTTCATGCGGAGGAGTCCGTATTCTCCCAGACCGTACATTTCTTCCGTATCGGCAAGGAGTGTATTTCCCACCAGCTTATGTTCTTTCGCCGACACAGTGATGGGCAGGGATACCGCAGTCTGCAGGGAACGATCCGCACCAACGGCTCCCTTCTCCTGAAGCTCCAGGATATAGTGCTGCGGGAGATCGGATTCTTCTCCTTCCAGCGGACTCACATTCGGAATCCCCGTGAGACGCAGCTTCTTTCCCACCTCTTCCGCAGCAGCATTGCTGATTCCTCCGGCCGCCTCAACCGCCTTATCCGAAAGGCTTCCCAGTATCGGTCGGTCCACATGATAATAATACATGCCCGCAGGGACAGCATCCTTGCTCTTACGTTCAAAGATTTCCGTCAGAATACGCATGTACAGAGAGAGCTGGATATTTCTACCATCCCGAAGATCCCTGGGATCCAGCTTTTTGTCTCCTGTTTTATAGTCCACAAGACGAAGGTATACGGTACCATCCTCTCCTGAAAAGGTATCCACCCGGTCTATGATTCCCCGGATCAGCACCGTTTTGGGACTTCCGTCCGCATATTCCGCGGTGAATTCCGCTTCAAAGCTTCCTTCCATCACCTCCGGAAGCAAACTGCTGTCCTTCAGCTGCCGTTTCAGAACGGAAAGATTCAGCGTCATCAGTTCCTCCAGCTGACGAAGGATATGCTGATTCTTACCCTTTGAAAAGCTCTCCTCTTCATCGGCCTCCTCTTCTGCCGGCGGCAGAAATTCCATTTCCCGCGCGGCCTCCATAAGCTTCTCCCGTGCCATGGACAGAAGCTCCTCATCCTTTAGCGTCTTCCAGTCATTTCCATGCTTCTCCTTTACTTCCCGGAAGAGCAGCTCCAGCCCGCGGTGAAGGATATTTCCTACATCTGCCTCCCTCACTTCATGTAAACTGCGGGGCTTGAGACCAAGGATATACTGCAGGAAATATTCATAGGGACAGTTTGCGTAATGCTCCATTCCGGATACGGAGATTCGTAAATCCATCTCCTTCATCAGTTCCACCGGAAGCATCTCCATTCCCTGTTTTTTTCTTTCGGTCAGGTCCCTGATCCCGGGGAAGCAGAGAAGAAGAGCCTCCTTTTCATCCTTTTCCTCTTCAGTTAAATCATTTTGCCGAAGCAGTGTCATCAGGCGGATGCGGTCCGGTCCCGGAAGACCGGAAATGGTACAGCGCTTTCTCTTCTCTTCCGCCAGATCCGGGAAAAGACGCAGAACCCGTCCCAGAAGGGATGAACGCTGCATTTCACTTCCGTTGCGGGAAGTGAGGCTGTAGGTCAGAATGAGGCGCTCACCTGCCTTGCTCATCATGCGATACAGAGAGAACTGTTCCTCTTCCCTCTTCCGACTTTCACCCGGGGCCAATGCTTTTCCCGAAAGCACCTGATCGATCCGGGTACGGTCTCTGTCACTGAAGATCCCGCTCCCCAACGACGGGCGCGGAAAGATGCCTTCGTTCAGATTGATGATATAGAGCCGCTTCACCATGTCAATCCGGGTACGGGTGAGATCTCCCACCAACACACGGTCAATGGTGGGCGGAATGGTGCCAAGATGCAGTTCTGCCGCCCCGGCCATCAGGGTTTCTCTGAGCTCGTGTACCGTCATCGTAACCTCGCCCAGAATATCCTCCGTCCTCTCCAGCACCTCCAGAAACTTCTCCGTCAGGCCGCGGTAAGCCCTGGCTTCTGCCGGATAACCGAGTCTGAAAAGCTCATCCTCCGCCCTGCCCTCGCGGCCGCTCATATTCAATCTGGGATCCTGTGCCAGACGCTTCAGTCCGTGGATCATTTCCGAAACCTTCGCCTTCTTTCCACGGGCAAAGGGCTGAAGAGGCTTCAGCACATCCATAAGAAGAAGACGCACGGTGTCCATCTGACGGAGCTCCTCCAGTCTTTCCTCCGGGTGCTTCACCACGCTTTCGACTGAACGCCCCCACAGCTTTCTTCCGCGGATCCCGTGAGCCAGAACATGATTTTCCAGAAGCTCCGTCACCTCCGGCCGGACTCCTTCCGCTTCCAGGGCAGCATCAAGCACCCCTGTTTTCAGAAAGGCAAAAACCGGCTCATAGGTATAGTCCCTGTCTATGATTTCCAGAGAAAAAAGCATGGCATCAATGATGGGATTATTCGTAAAACTCCGTGTCACATCCGCATAATACGGAAGCTCGTACTCCCGCATGACATAATCCAGAAAACTGCCAAGCCCCTCCGGATCCGGGGTAAGGATCGCCGCATCCCGGTAACGGAGCTTTCCCTCCCTTACGCCGTTTCGGATATCCTCCGCCACAACACGGAGCTCCTCCAGAGGATTCTCCGTCATCCATACGGATAACGCATCCCCGCAATTCCCTTTGTACTCCCGGATGGGAAACCGGAAGGCATGCCGTTCCAGATGAGAAAGGGGCGTATCCGAAGGGACCGGCCGGAGCTTAAGGATCCGACAGTCGGGAGCCATTTTCAGAAGCTGTTCCAGCATTTCCCGACTCTGTACAAACATCCCGCAGTTGCCGGGATCCGGGTCCATGGTTATCGTAAAATGCATTTCCGCTGCCCGCGGCAGGAGCCCCGCGATCACCTTCCGCTGTCCGGCGGTAAAACCGGTAAAACCATCGAAATAAAAAACCGCTCCGTCCACTGCGGGTATGGGACCCTCCTTCATAAGAAAACGTGCCAGATATCCTTCCAGTTCTTCCGCCGTCATGTATTCCTTCTGAAAGACCGGATCCTCCCGGAAATGCCTGTAAACGGTAATCACATCCTGCAGCTTGTTCCGAAGCTGCCTGTCGCTTTCCGAAAGCTGTTCCGCTGCCTGTTCCAGTTCCTCCGGTTGTATGTCAAAAAGCAGGAACTCCGAAACCAGAGACTTGATCTCCTCTACAAAGCCTCTTCTGTCTACGCTGCCCTGATACACCTTCAGCTCTTCCCTTGTATCCGCCATAACGGCACGAAGAAGGATGGTCTTTCCGTATTCTCCCAGTACCTGCCGTGTATCCAGTCCCTCCTCGGAGAAGATACGATATGCCAGCCGCGTAAAACCCGGAATATCCAAATTGAAGAAACCGGGGCGTCCCGTCCTTTCCCGATTCACAGCCAGTATTCTCTGCTCCGTACTGCTTCCTGCCTGATCAGGCACAACAAGATAGAATTGCTTTGCCGGATAAGCCGCTGCCGCATCCACAATTTCGGTAAAACATTTCTCTGTCTTTCCGGCTCCCGCAGGTCCGAGCAGGATTCTTACATCTGCTTTCATCAAGTTCCTCCGATTTCTTCTGCCTTATTGGCAAAACCGCTCCGGTATGGAAAAGACTGCAGACACGCGACCGGTCTGCAGTCTTTTCATAATCCGTATAAATCCTACAGTTCCTTCAATCCTCCGGTGGATACAAGTCCGTCCAGTTTACGTCCGCTCTGACAGAAAGGACAGGAATGGGAGCTGAAGGAGGCATAACCGTCCACATCCTTTGCGTGGAAAATGGAGTGAATGGGATATCCGCCGATCTCATCGGTTCCGGTGAAGATCGAGGAAATACCGGCTATGGTTCCTCCGTAGTAATCAATACATTCAAGCGCCTTTTCCACGGTATGTCCGGTGGTTGCGGTTGCCAAAAGCAGCAGCACATGCTTTCCGCGTACCATGGGGATCACATTATCTGTAAATGTGAGCTGACCCATGGAATTCTGCTCGGGTGTGATCACATAGATGGTATTGTGCTGATTCATACACATGATCCCGGAATTCGTCAACTCATCCGCCAGGTAAGCCCCGATCACATCCGTACCGTCCATGCAGATGATCACGTCTACAATCGTGGTTGCCATATATTCGGAGCACATGGATTTTGCAACCGCCTTTGCCTCACTGCTGCGCGCCTTCAGCGTCGTCAGATCGATATAGGCATTGATGTGGGATGAGGATGTTGCAAAATGTCCCGGTGTCACCCGAAGGCTGATGAGATTATTATATGGTGAATTGATTTTATATGTTTGAAGCATGAAAAATCCCCCCTTTGATAAACTACAGATATTTTATAATATTTGCGCTGTTTGGGCAAGGGAATTGTTGCGCTTTTCTGATGCAATGCCTTCGTCAGAGATATCCCTTTAATATCGACAGGGAATCGTGAGAATTCTTCTTTCACCGGGCTGCAGCTGCTTCACACGTGTGAAACCGGCCAGCCGATCCCCGGGGTGAGGCGCTCTTTCAAAGAGTCGGTAACCGCCGTCTTTTTTACGGTACACCCGGATTACCACATCAGAGGCATATTTCCCGGCATTCTCAACGTTCACCGTCACTTCACCGGCTACAGTATCCGCATGACCGCAGGGGAAGGACATGGTACCTTCTCCGCCGGACTGCGACAGGATCTCCATTTTGAACTGCGTATAGGAGAGGCCGTAACCAAAAGGATACAGAGGTTCTTCATCCAAATAGAGATAGGTCATTCTGTTTTTTTCGATATCGTAATCCTCTTTCTCACCCAACTGGCTGTCACTGCGGTACCACGTCTGGCAGAGACCGCCTGCGGGGCTTGTCCTGCCATACAAAACATCCGCCAGTGCATTTCCGTACTCTTCACTTCCCGTCGCCATCCAGAGGACTGAGGATACACATGGGTCGTCATCCTCCTCCACAATGGCAACGGGCGAATTCGTATGCAGAATCAGTATGATATCCGCAAAGCGTTTGCGGATCAGCCGGAGCACGGCACGCTGGAAGGGTGGAAGCTCGATGGTGGTCCGGTCCCTCTCCTCTTTTCCGTTCACGATGGGATGAAGGCCAAAGGCTGCGATCAAATGCTTTGCTCCCGTATCTGCTGCAAAGGCAGTCTCCGCTTTCTCCAGCAGTTCTTCGACATCGGTGACGGTCTCAAAGGCAAGCCTCAGTTCTCCGTCCGTATTCTTGATTTTGTCTATTCTTTCATCTTCCCAGAAATGCAGAGCATCCTCTGCGTTGAAATGAATATCCTTCCCCTCTGCATCCTGCAGCAGGAAAGCTTCCTGTACAAACCAGCTGAAGGCATCCTCCCTGCTTGCATACAGGCGGAAAGGAATCTCCGGCTCTTCTCCGTTGATGATCGGGTTATTCGGTGTGTGAGAGGTCAGCAGTTTTCCCGTGGTCATGGACCGCAGGGTGATCCGACAATCATCCCAGAGCATGATACGGAAGGTTTCCGCATTTTCCTTATGGGCAAGGATCACTCTTTCTCCGTCCATTCCCAGATAACGGGGTTCTCTTCCCTCCGCTCCGCCCTTTACACGGATCCTGACATAAGGGTACAGGCCTTCCGATAATGCACATTTCTCACCCAGGCCCTCCCTCCATGTCACTTGATGGCTGGTGATGCCGCCATACCAGTCCAGGGGGCACCGATCCGCAAAGGGACCCAAGAGACAGACTCTGTCCTCCTCCTTCAGGGGAAGAGATGCATTCTCATTCTTCAGGAGCACAGCAGACTCCGCCGCAGCTCTGCGGGCCAGACTGCGGCCTTCCTCCGTATCCACTCTTCCGGAATGGTATTCCTCCGGTGAAAAAGCTCCCTCTTCTCCCGGAAGCAGTCCCAGAAGAGAGCTTGCCAGCATGCGGCTGTAAAGAGCCCGGTCCAGTTCCTCCCAGGTAAGAAGTCCTTCGGAAAGAGCCTGCTCCAGGCCTTCCCGGATCATTTCCCTCCTGTCCAGATAGATGTCCATACCTGCCTTAACAGCATTAACCATGGCCTCACAGCTGTCCTTTGCCGCCTTCTGCCTCGTAATCGTCAGCTCCACCGCACCACCGTCACTCATGACAAGGGGCAGTCCCCTTTTCTTCAGCCGGGTTGTGATTTCCGGATTAAAGGAGCAGGATACATCATTCACGAAATTATAAGAAGCCATGACCGCAATGGGATCCGCCAGATCGATCATTTCCTCAAAGACATGAATGTAATAGGAATCCTTCAGCTTCTCAGGCATTCTGCTGTGAGAGCGGCACCGGTCATCCTCCACATTATTTCCGTAAAAATGCTTCAGCGTGGCACCGCAGCGGACATAACGAGGATCCTCTCCCGCCATACCCAGTGCATAGGCGCCGGCTATCCGGGAGGTAAGATACGGGTCCTCCCCATAGGCCTCCTCATTTCTGCCCCAGCGGGGATCCCTTTCCATATCAACTGTCGGGGCCAGCATACAGATTGCAGGATGTTTTCCCTCCGTAAAAAGACTCCGTCCTTCAATCCCCGTCAGTTCTCCGACTTCCCGCATCAGCTCCGGATCCCAGGTAGCGGAAAAGCCCACAGGATTCTGAAAGACGGTGGTACATACCGGCTCTCCCAGATCAAAGCTCTGATCATGTCTTGCCTGTACGCCGTGGGCAGCTTCTCCCAGAGGAACAAGCTGCGGCAGTCCCGCCTCGGCGATCTCCTCCGGAGTTCCGCATAACAGGAGCCACTTCTGCTCCATTGTCAGGCTGCTCAGATATTCTTTCGCTTTTGCCTCATGAAATGTACGGTCTCTCTTCATTTTTCACCTCTTTTCGTTTCAGATCCTTCGTTTTGCTCTTAAATGGCACTCCCTTTTCCGATTCCTGAAAATAAAACCCGCCGAAAAATAAATGGCGGGTCTTACTTCACAGTTTCATAATTTTTGCCGTCAGGGGATTACTTCTCAACCTTAACCCAGACTGCCGGTCGGATGAGGGCGGCATCAAAATTCACATGATTTCCGAACACATCCACCTTTCCCGTGGTGGTCACACCCGCCGCATGGGCAGCATTTCCTCCGGGGGAACGCAGGAACCACCAGCCGACGCCATAGGTCGAGGTTGCAGAGGACATATACGCTCCGCGGGCCTTAGCGTATTCCGTAGGCCAGCATTTTCTTCCCTCATTTGTTGGGAAATACTTCTCCGCTTCAGATCTGCTGAGAAGAAAAACCTTGTCCGTTGTGGCTTCGCCCCAGGATGTACCATACTGAGCGTTATTCTTATCCGAAAGCTGTGTGGACAGGATCTTTGCCTGTTCTTCCGATGTAAAGGCTTCCTTTATGAAAACCTCATTCAGCCATTTCCGGATGGTACTGTTCTCCCAGGTAAGCTTTCTCCACTTCTGATTATATTTCTGAACATCCAGGCCCACCAGGCTGACCAGAAGCATTCTGTCTTCCTCAACAGCCACAACCCGCCACTGAATGGCTTCCTTTCCATTTGCCAGATTGTTATCCTGTTCATAGTTTCCGAAGGAAATGTTGGAACCCACGCCCTTCTTTCCATCTCCGGTCAGAACTCCGTCCGAACCGAAGGTATAGATCATGCCGTCGATCTCAACCTCACCGGTCAGCATGACACCGTTTGGATCAAAGTAATATCTCTTTCCCTCAATGGTCTGCCAGCCATACTGAGAGCGACCGTCCAGCGAAAAATAGTACCATTTGTTACCGATCTTCTTCCAGCCTGTCTGGCGGTAGCCCTTTTCGTTGAAATAATACCAGACACCATCCACCTTCTTCCACTGCGCCGTGACATAACTTCCGTCATCCAGCACATAACGATAACCCCCGGCTTCCTCTTTCCATGCCTCCTCCGCAAAAGAAGGAAGTGTTACGCCCACCGAAGCTACGATCATCGTAGCGGCAAGCAGCATGCTGCGTATGGATCTTTTCTTCATATCGATTCTCCTCACTCTGATTGAATTTCTTTTCAAAAGCTTCCCGTGGGGCAGTTTATTTCTTCCATGTCGAGGGGGCAAAGAGAATCATCATGGGAATGATCTCCAGTCTTCCCGCGATCATGTCGAAGATCATGACTATCTTCGACAGCACACTGAAGGAAGCATAATTTCCTGTCGGTCCTGCCATACCAAGTCCCGGTCCGATATTATTCTGCGTCGCGGCCACCGCTGTAAATGAACTCTCCAGGTCAAATCCGTCAAAGCTGACAATGAAGAGTGACACTGCGAATACCATGATATAGGCCATCATGTATACATTGGTAGTCCGGAGTATATCCTGATCCACAGCCTTCCCTTCCAGGCGGATCTTCTTCACACTGCGGGGGTGGATAAAATGTGACAGCTCGCTTTTGATCTGCTTAAACCAGAGTATCCAACGGCTGACCTTCATACCGCCTCCCGTACTGCCTGCACAGGCTCCGATAAACATAACCATCACCAGAATAAATTTCGGCATGGAACCCCATAGATTGAAATCCGTAGTGGAATACCCCGTTGTGGTCATGATCGAAGCAACCTGGAAGGCGCTTTCCCGCAGGGCGGTTCCGAAATTGCCCACATCCTTCATAATTCCGAACAGTACCAGCACCACAGCAGCGCCGTAAAGGATGCAGTACCACATTACCTCTTCACTTTTCAGAAGATCCTTGAACTTCCGGAAAATGATCAGATAATACAGCTTAAAATTCACTCCGAACAGGAACATGAAGACCGTAATAACCACCTGACAGGCCGGTGAATAGCTTGCTACACTGTCATTCCGAACCCCGAAGCCTCCGGTACCGGCATCTCCGAAGGAAAGGCAGATGGCATCAAAGCCCGGCATTCCGCAAATCAGAAGAATGACAATATTAAGCAAGGTCAGTCCCAGATAGATCCCGTACAGAACCACGGCGGTCTGCCGTACCTTCGGAAGCATTTTCTCCACGGAAGGGCCCGGGCTTTCCGCCTTCATGAGATACATATCGTCTGCATTGGAGGGCATCACCACAAGGATGAAAACCAGAACTCCCATGCCTCCGATCCAGTGAGTAAAACTGCGCCAGAACAGCAGTCCGTGAGGCATCGCCTCAATATCCGTCAGGATACTGGCTCCCGTTGTTGTAAACCCGGAAGCCGATTCAAAGAGTGCATCCTCAAAGGAGGGAATCTCTCCTGTCAGAAAGAAGGGGAGCGCTCCCACCAGACTCATAACCAGCCAGCAGAGAGCCGTGATCACGAAGCCTTCTCTCGCGTGAAAACGCTCCCTTTTCATTTTCTTCAGCCGAAGCAGCGTTCCCAGGATCATCGCCCCCAGCGCTACCAGAAAAATGGTCAGCCAGCAGGATTCTCCGTAGATCAGGGCAATGATCACCGGGAATCCCATCAATGCGCCTTCAACCTGAAGTAAAACGCCAATAATATGAATAACCTTACCGTAATTCATAGTCCAAGTCTCATTTCCATCCGCTTCATCATTTCAGAAGTAAACAGCATCATTAGATCAGGATGTCATCAATCCCGTTTACACCGTGCTCTGTCGTCACAACGACCACCGAATCACCTGCCTCCATGCGATCATTTCCTGCGGGACGGATGATCTTTCCTTTTCTGTTTATGCAGCAGATCAATGTATTATTACGGATCTTCAGATCCTTCAGTGATGCCCAGGTCACCTTTGCATCCGGACCCACATTAAATTCCAGCGCCTCCACGCGCCCGTCCATCAGCCGGTAAAGGGCCTCCACATCACTGCCCACACTATTCTGCATGGAACGAACGAAACGGGTGATGTATTCCGCCGTAATCTTCTTCGTGGAGATAATGGTGCCAACCGGAAGCTCCGACACCATATCCTCATAAGAATCCCGGTGGATCTTGATCATTTTCTTTGCCTGACAGATCTTATCCACATAGAGCGAAAGCAGGATATTCGCCTCATCCTGCCCCATCAGTGCGCAGACCGCATCCATTTCTTCAATGGATTCCTCCTGAAGGAGCGTCTTATCTGTGGCATCACCGTGTATGATCATAGCCTTCGGAAGAAGCTCCGCCAGTTCATCACAGCGCTTGCTGTCCTTCTCAATGATCTTTACGGATATCTTCAGTTCGATCAGCCTCTTCGCCAGATAATAGCTGATCATGCCGCCGCCGGCGATCATGACATTTTTGATCTTCTTTGCTTTGATCCCGATCTTCATCAAAAGTCCCGAGAGATCTGCCAATGAAAGGGTAACGGAAATGGAATCCCCTGCCTGAAGCCGGAAATTTCCATCCGGAATAATGGCTTCCTTTCCACGTTCTACCACACAGATCAGGGCCTCTGTTCCCGCCTTGGACGAAAAAGCCTTCAACTGCAGTCCGTCCAGGACCGACCCTTCCGGGATCACCAGTTTGATCAGACTCACTTTCCCCTTTGCAAAGGTATCCACCTCCAACGCCGAGGGAATCTGGATCAGACGAACCAGGTCATCCGCTGCAACACGCTCCGGATTGATGGACATGGAAAGACCCAGCTCCTCTTTCAGAAAGAACATTTCCTCAAGATACTGGGGGTCTCTGACACGGGCAATGGTTTGGCAATTTCCGGCCTTCTTCGCGATCAGGCAGGCCAGCATATTCTTCTCGTCCTGATCAGTCGCAGCGATCAGGATATCCATATCCTTGATACCCGCATCGATCTGTGCTGTCAGGCTGGTGCAGTCTCCCTGATATCCGATGACGTCGTTGGCTGCCGTTGCCGCTTCCACCGCGGAATAATCCGTGTCCATCACGGTAACCTCATGCCCTTCTCTGTATAGCTGCTGCGCAAGGGAACGTCCTACCTGTCCGCAGCCCGCGATCAAAATGTTCATACGTCACATCCTCTGGTTGATTTTCTTAAATATACCCCCATCTGCCGAAAAAAACAAGGGGAAAAGGCCTACAGGATCCTCTCCCGTATGATCTCCATCAGCTTGCCATAATTCTCCCTTCTGTGGGGAAATGTGCATTTGGCACAGCTCTTGACCGGTGGCCCTGACGGATCATCCTTTCTTTTTATCCACTCCGGATTCCCCGGACAATCCGGAAGGGTATACAAAGGGCAGTAGCAGAAAAGGCAGTTGATCTCCTCCGGTCCCTCATGACAGGGATACCAGGGACAGTCCTTATGAGTAAAGAACGTGCTCTCCATCTGCCTCCTCCCTTCTTTTCTCCTTACGCATTTTTTCCGCAAAGACTTCCGCAAAACGGGGTTCTGCCGGATAGTAAATGTGCGGAAAGCCTGCCCATAGCGTAGCATTTGTGACAATCCCTGTCCAGCTTCTCCCCGTAACAGGCTTCGTGATCCTGCAGGACGTTCCTTTTTCCGTAGCCTCGAAATAATGAAATTCGTGTCCCTTAAGGCGGAGTCCCTCCGGAAGGAAGGACGGTACGAGTTCTTCGATCTCCACATAGCCGAAGCGAATGCTTCTCCCGGCAGGATAGGCTCTTCCGGAGATTGCGCCGGTCATGGGCCGGAGCCTTCCCTCAGCATCTGCCATTTCCTCCATAAGATAGAGGAAGCCCCCGCACTCCGCTACTGCGGGAAGCCCCTGCAGTATTTTCTTTCGGATATCCTCCCGCATACTCCGGTTTTCGGATAGCTGATCTGCATAGAGCTCCGGATATCCTCCCGAAAGGAGAAGCCCGGATATTCCTTCCGGCAGTCTGTCATCATGCAGCGGAGAAAAAAAGCGGAATTCCACCCCCTGCTCCGCAAGTAAACGTAGATTATCCTCATACAGAAAGGAAAAGGCTTCATCCCTTGCCACAGCCAGAATGACCTTTTTCTTATCGTTTTTTCCGACAGTTGTTTTTGCGAATACTCTCTCCTTCATGTTCGGACTTCCGGCATCGCTTCCGGCAATTCGGAAAAAGCCTTCCCAGTCCAGCTGCTTTTTTATCGTTTCACCCGCTGCCCGGACAAAGTCCGCATCCCATCCTTCCTTTTTCCCGTCCGGAGAGGGTGTCGTGAGGCCCAAATAGCGTCCGGGCACGGTCAGCCTTTCATCCTTTGGAAGAAACCCCAGACAGGAAAGCCCCGTCTCCGCTTCGATCAAAGGGGCAAGCCTTTGGTAAAATGCCTCGGATATCTGATTCAGAACAACCCCCCTGAGCAGCCCTTCCGTATCTTCCGCCTGAAACCCTTTGATCAGAGCGATAACCGAACGTCCCATTCCCCGGGCAGGTACCACAAGCAGGATCGGAAGTCCCAGAACCCGAGCCAGATCGTAGGAAGAACCCTCTTTTTCTGTTCCGGCCACGCCGTCGTAAAGCCCCATTACGCCTTCCACAACATGGATCTGTTCCTCATCTGTATCATCCGCATGAAAAAGACTGCGTGTCATTTTCTCATCCGTAAACCAGGTATCCAGATTCCGGCAGGGAATCCCAAGGGTTTTGGTATGATACATCGGATCGATATAATCCGGTCCGCATTTGAAGCTGCATACGTTCCGTCCCATGTCCTTCAGCGCTGAAAGAAGCCCCACCGTAAAGGTGGTTTTTCCGCTCCCACTCATGGGGGCCGCAATCAGAATGCCGGGTGTATGCTTTTTTTCTGTCATTTCTTTTTCCTGTTCCTTCATAACCTCGACCTTTTGACAGATGACGATGTCATAAGACTCCCGGTCCGGGCATCTTCTTCTCCCGAAGCGAAGGAAAATGCAGATATTCCGGAACTCACGCTACCGGTTTTCTCCGGAAGGTAAAGGCGCAGATGGCAACCGGATTCTCCGCCCTCAGACTTCTGTATTTTCCCAGCATCCGGCTTCGGGACAGATTGAGTTCGATATATTCCGGATCCCCGGGTTCAAAATCCATGGGAACCTGATTCGTCAGGATTGCCGCAATCTCCGCCTTGGTTTCCAGAGTTGCCGCCAGGATCACCACGCGGCAGCCGGGCGAGATCCTGTACAGTTCCTGCAGGATCGGCAGCAGCTGTCCGTCGGATCCCCCGATCACGGCATGGGTCGGTGCAACCAGTTTTCCCAGCACATCCGGTGCTTCCCCGTGTACCACTGATACGGAGGATGCCTTCAGCTGACGGACATTTCTCTCAATCAGTTCAACGCGCCTTTTACTTTTCTCTATGGCGAAGATCCGGGAATTCCCCAGTATTCTTCCCAGTTCGCATGCGAAGCTTCCGCTTCCGCTGCCGATATCGAATATCACTGCCGGCTCCGTGATCCTCAGCTTGCTGATGGCTACCGTTCGGATCTCCTCCTTGGTTATGGGGATTCCTTCCTCCCGCACGAATAACTCGTTGGAAATGCCCAGCGTATCCTGACGAACACCGTCTTCCTCTTCCTCCTCCGGTTCACTGTTGTGGATCATTACCGTATACAGCCCCTCCGGAAGAATATCGGGGAAGGATTTTGCCGAAAGATCCTCTGTTCCGCGTCCGGGTATCTCCCCAGGTTCCTGATAGATCTGCTCCTCCGGATAGGAAAGCCGATAACCGGCATACAGGGAATAGCGGCTGCGGTGGCTGCCCTGACCACGTACCCATTTCAAAAGACGTCTCACGTCCTTTGCTCCGGATGTAAGCAATATGGTTCTTTTCTCCTTCGGAATCCGGTGCAGAACCCTCTCCCAGGCATCTTCATCCGTCCCGTGAAGACTGTCGATATAGGCTTTCTCCCAGGGTTCCTGCAGGCGGGCCGCCATGAGCTGTATGGCGGAAACCCCTGGTATCGTACGGATCTGCATGGCAAACCGGCCGGTCTCGGACAACTGCATGCGTCTTCGCCAGTTGGTAAGATAAAAAATAAGTCCCGAGGATCCGCTGTAGAATCCGGAATCACCCGAAAGGAGAACCGCCGCACGTACATGAGGATCCTTGTCTCTGGCTTCCCGCAAGAGCTGCTCCAGCCGCGGAAGGATTTCATCACCCTTGTAGTTGGGGAATAGCTGTTTCATTCCCTGATAAGGGGCCAGATGGCGTTCCGCTCCGAAAAGCACATCCGCTTCCCGGATCGCTTTCCGGGCTTCCTCCGTAAGAAAGGCTTCCTCTCCCGGTCCCACACCCACCAGAGAAACGGAAATGGTAATGGTTTCTCTGAGATCCACGGAAAGCAGCTCTCCCAGACGATCCAGAACCTCCGCGTAGGAGATGCCTTCCTCTTCGGGAGCGCCAACGATATAAAGTGCGGCACCTGTTTCCTGCGCCGCAAATACCTTTTCTTCAAAGCCGCCGGGGCGTCCGCTCTGTTTAGTGACCAGATGGCGGATCTCAAAATCATGTATCGTCGCCCGGTTCATTTCCCTGCTGAAGGGGCCCTGCATGGCAATGATCTGCCTGCCGTGAATTCCGGCCTCTTCACAAGCTGTAATGCTCTCGCTTCCGGGAAGTACGCGAACGAAAAGACGGTCCTTCAGTTCCGGCTCCGCAGCAAATTCCGCCAGAGAATTGACTCCGGTGGTAAGCAGGATATTTCCCGCGGTATGTCGAAGCGCCTGTATCACTTCCCCGTAGTTCTGGAAAAGGAAAACCTTTTGGGAAGGACTGTCCTTTGTCTTTCTGAGGAGGCGGAGACAGGAAACCGAAGCTGCTTCCGCCGCATTTCTGATATTTTCAGAAACCGCAAGAGCATAAGGGTGGGTGGCATCCACTACGATCTCAGGAGCCGCCTCACGGATGGCATGCTCCATTTCATCCCGGGACATACGTCCCCGGAGTACCGTCACGGATTCTCCCAGTCCGGAATCCGAAAGCAGCTCCGCGCCATATTCCGTAGCCACGGAAATGGTAACGGTTATGCCCGCTGCGCCCAGACGTCTGGCCAGCCTTCGCCCTTCACTTGTTCCCGCAAAAAGAAAAACCCTGCTCATCCTGCTACTCCTGTTTCTTTCTTTTTCATTAAATGCCATCGGAAAAATGCGGTTCCGATGATCAGTACATATCCTAAAATGCTGAGAGGAACCGGTACCTCTCCGAGGAACAGTATTCCCCAAAGAGCGGCAAAGATCACCTGTGTATAATCAAATACGGAGATATCCTTCGCCGGTGCAAATTTATATGCCGTCGTTATCCCAAACTGTCCCAGTGCGGCCGAACAACCGGCCAGGATCAGATATAACAGCTGTTTGCCCGTCATGGGCTGATACTGAAAGATCATAAAGGGGCCTGTCAAAAGGCAGGAAAAAAGAGAAAAGCAGAGAACGATGATGGGCGTTCTCTCTCCTTTTTTTCCCAGACGTCTCACGAAGGCATAAGCTGTTCCTGCACCAAAGCCCCCGTATAATCCGAGAAGCGCCGGACCGACGGTAAGTGAGCTTCTGGGACGTATGATCAGAAGTGCTCCCAGAAAAGCCACCAGAAGCGCCAGCCAGTCCATCTTTCCCGGTTTCTCCTTCAGAAGGAAAATGGATACCAGGATAGCAAAGAAGGGAGACAGCTTATTCAGCATATTTGCGTCCGCGATCCCCAGATGATCGATGGCATAAAAATTGGCGATCATGCCTGTGGTTCCAAAAAGGCAGCGGAAGAAAATGTCCCCTGCGCATCCTTTTTTGATCCGGAAGGGTTCCTTCTTCACCAGCAGCGTGCCTGCAGCAATAAAAAAAGCCACAAAGTTCCGGAAGAAAGCCTTTTGCATGGTAGGAAGATCACCGGCGATCCGGACGAAGAATGTCATCAGGGAGAATCCGAATGCTGCAGCCAGCACACACAGTATTCCTTTTATCTGATTCGATTTCTCCATCTCACTGCCTGACTTACCCTTCCCGGCTGCGCATTTCTCCCGGATATCCGCGCCTTGTGATCATTTTCCCTTTCTTCAGAATTGTGGTACTGTTTCCGATATAAACGGTGGTGAACATATCTCCGCCCCGGTTCGTAAGCTCCTTCACGGTTCCGGTCCATACCTCCTCGCCTTCCCGGCCAATGTTCCTCGCCGTTGCCGCCGGTCTGTCCGGCGGAAGCACCGTAAGAAGGATGCTGCATGCTTTTTGCAGGTAACCGGAACGGCTTTTTGATTCGGGATTGTAAAGCACGATCACCAGATCCGCTTCTGCTGCCAGAAGCAGTCTTTTTTCGATCTTCTCCCAGGGAGTCAGCCGGTCGCTCAGACTGATCACCGCAAAATCATGCATCAGAGGCGCACCCAGCAATGCTGCGCCTGCCGTTGCCGCCGTGACCCCCGGGATCACCCGGACAGTCACCCCGGGGACTTCCTCCTGCATGGCAAGAACAAGTCCTGCCATACCATAGACGCCGGGATCTCCGCTGCAGACGAGCGCTGTCTTTTTCCCTTCAGCCGCAGACTGGAGCGCCCTTCTGCATCGTTCTTCCTCTCCCGTCATTCCGGTTTTGATCACCGTTTTCCGGGAAAGGTCCGTATCCAGCAGTGAGAGATACAGCGGATAGCCGGCGATCACCTCACAGTCTTCGATCACCCTGCGGGCTTCCTCCGTCATTCCTGCCGGATGCCCGGGTCCGATGCCGACCACATACAGAATGCTCTGCTTCATCGCATGCACTCCTCAAAGGTCTGCACCCATTCCTCCGGATAGAAATAAAGGAGATCCTCAACCCCGTAATCATTTTTCACAATATCGGGATTATTAAAATGCCTCTCGTATCTCTCCAGATATTTGTCACCCATCCTGGCAGCATACAGGATATGCACGCGGGTTCCGGGTACATCGATATTCTGATCCAGAGGCGTGGTAAGATGAGAATAGAACTGCCTTTCCATGCTGATGCGTGTTACATTTTCCAGAATGGCCGGCATGCCCTCTATCAAGGCAATATAATCCTCTGCTCTCTCCTCACCAACCTGCTTCCTCATAGAGTTCTTCACCCAGTCGGGAATCTGTCCGGAACGGAGCATGCGGATCAATGCGGTTCCGATCAGCTTCGTACGGATCTTGGCCGTATTTTCCCCACAGCTTTCCATATCCGGGCTTCCGAGAACGGCATGAGCGATGAGGATATTCTGACGCTGTACCAGAAGCCCCGCCAGACCGGCTCCCACAGAGGACCCGTAAACAGCGTAAACCTCGCCCTCAAAGCGGCTCTGTATCAACCATTCAATCTTTTTGGCCATGCGGATAAAGCTGGTGAATTCACCCGGTTTTCCGTCAAATCCGTCATAATCGATACAAACCAGATGGTATTCCTTCTCCAGCTCGGGGATCACTTTGCCAAAGCACATTTCAACATTGACAAAGGCTCCGGGGAGCAGCAGGACCAACTTCTCATTCTCTTTCCCATATTCCGTTACATTCATACCGTTTTTTCCTTTCTGCTGGCTTTCATCCCCGTATCGGAAACTCACGGGGGATTGCGACTGCAAGTGTCATTCCGTCTTTTTTTCTTGTATTCTCCAGGAGCAGATATCCCTCTCCCGCATCCGCTGCGGCAGCGCGGGCTGATACATTTCCGACTCCCACCTTTTCCTCCACAAAAGCGGATTGCGGAAATGTGCCTTCCACTTCGAGAAGCTCCTCCGGTGTAAAGGTCCGGAAGGGAACTCCCAGATCATTTGCCAGACGAAGAATGGCTTTCTCATCCTTCTTCCGGTCAATACTGGAAAGACCGGCCACAGCCTCTCTGTCCAGGCCTTTTTCGGAAAGCAGCTCCATCATAAATGCATATAATGCCTCAAAGGATATATCCTTTTTACAGCCGATCCCGATATGCAGAATACGCGGTGTCAGGTACAACGTGTCCTCTGCCGACGGAGTATCCAGTCCGACGGTGAGACAAATATCCTCCTTTTCATCATCCTCCGGCTGAAGGATTCGTACTCCGCACGGTTCTTTTCCCTGCCAGTTACAGGGAATCGGAAGCTTACTTCGGAAGAGAAGTTCTTCACCCCTGACCGCCTTTCCCGAAATAACGGGCAATACGTGAGGATTTCTAATTTCCAGATTATTTTCCTTTGCGAAAATGTCCGCCGCAAAAGCACCCACAATGTCCGTACCTGTCGTAATCACCGGAGTTGCGCCGGTCATGTCCGCGATTTTTTCCGCCAGGCGGTTGGCGCCGCCGTAATGACCGGAAAGAATAGGGATCACAAATCGCCCCTCCATATCCATCACCAGTATCGGAACATCCGTCAGCTTATCTCTGACTGAGGGAGCGATCGCCCGCACAGCGATTCCGGCTGCTCCGATAAAAAGAACCGGATCTCCTGCCACAAAAACTTCGTGTGTCCAGTCCGAAAGGGGACGGTCAACGTGGATTGCAGATGTCATTTCCGCATCATCCCGACATTTCACATACAGGCCGGCAGACATTTTCTCCGCCAGCATCTTCCCCAGAAGATACCCTTTCCCGGTGAAACAGATGATCCGAAGATTTCCTTCCCCGGAACCGGTCTCTTTCATTCCGATTCCTCCTTTGCCTTCCGGAAACCGGTTTCAAAGCCGGGATCATAAAGGGAAGAATGGTGATATCCGCTTCCGATCACCGCATCCCCCACCAGCACAATGGCCGTCCGGTCGATACCCGCCTTTGCGGCTTCTTCCGCCATACCGGAAATGGTAGTATGCACTCTTTTTTCATCGGGCCAGGTTGCCTTATAGATGATGGCAACGGGGGTATCTCCCGACAGACCTCCCACTGCCAACCGTCGTGCCAGTTCCGGGAGCATGCCTCCGGAAAGATAAACTGCCATGGAACAATGATGAGCTGCGAAGCTTTCAATGGATTCATCCGCCGGTACCGGAGTTCTCCCGCTCATCCGGGTCAGGATCAGAGACTGGGATACGCCGGGCAGAGTATATTCCATATTCAGGACCGATGCAGCCCCGAAGGCCGCGGTCACCCCGGGACAGCTGTCATAAGCAATCCCTTTGCGGTCAAGCTGATCCATCTGTTCCCGTACAGCCCCGTACAGACTGGGTTCTCCGCTGTGCAGGCGTACCGTATTTTTCCCCGCGGAGCAGGCCTTTTCCATCACGGAAATGATCTCAGGCAGGGTCATCCTGCTGCTGTCATAGAGCTCTGCCTCCTTCCGACAGAGAGAAAGCAGCTCCGGATTCACCAGACTGCCGGCATAGATCACCACATCAGCTTCCTGAAGAAGTCTGCTTCCGCGTACGGTGATCAGATCCTTCGCCCCCGGTCCGGCTCCTACAAAATGAACCATATCAGGTATCCTCTCCTTCCGATTCCCTAAGCCAGGAAACAGCTTTACTGCTTTCAGCCACGATTCCCTGAGCATTCGTATACATGATCATTTCGATTCGAAGTTTGTCCTTTATCCTCGCGCGTAGATTCGTCAATGCACGCATGAAAAGATTCCTACAGACCGTATCTCTCAGGCCTCTTTCAGCCTGTGCATCCAATTCCTGCAAAGCTGCTTCCGTGGATACGGAGGAGAGGATCCTCCGTACCAGACAGATGTCAGTTCCCTGCCGGTAGACCTCTGCAGCGATCAGCTCCATGCGTCCGTCCCCGTAGCGGGAATGGGTATTCATGGCCCCGCCGGCACATTTTACAAGCTTTCCCATGTGTCCCAGAAGCACCAGTCTTTCGTATCCCTCTGCCACGGCCATTTCCAGAGTGTCTCCGATAAAATTACTGCAGCGGACGGCTTTTTCCAGATCGTAGCCGTAAGCCGCCCGCAGCATGTTCATGCCGTAATTACCCGGCGTAATCACGGCGATCCGCTGTCCCTGTACCCTTCTCTGCCGGAGTTCCAGACGGATGGTCTCCCTCAGAGCCGCTTCGCTCATGGGCTCCACGATTCCCGTGGTACCCAGAATGGAGATCCCTCCTTTGATCCCAAGCCTGGGATTAAAGGTCCTCTCCGCAGCCTCTCTTCCGCCGGGAACGGATATTGTCACGATCAGCGGTCCTGGTTCATCCGCCAGTTCCATTACCTTTTTCACTTCACGAACGATCATTTCTCTGGGAACACGATTGATCGCGGGGCCGCCCACAGGCTGGTCCAGTCCGGGTGCGGTTACGGTTCCGACGCCCTCTCCGCCCCTCAGGATCACTGCCGGCTCTTTTTCAGACACGGAATCAGAGGATCCGGCAGTCTCTTCCCGCAGCATCTCCCCCCGGTAAGACTCTTCTTTCCGGGGATAAGCCACCGTTGCCATGATCACCAGTCCGGTGGTGATATCGGGATCATCTCCTCCGTCCTTAACCACACCGCAGGACACACTGCTTTCTTCTCTTGTAATATCCGTGATCTCTGCCGGAAAAGGGATCCCCGCCGGTGTAAGTATCTCTGTCTTCTTTTTTTCTATTCCCAGAAGGAGCATCCATGCAGCCGCCGAAGCAGCCGCTGCCGCGCAGCTTCCGGATGTAAAACCTTTTCGCATCATCATTTGATCGTCCGGTTATCCTTGTATTTCTTTGCCACGTAGAGGTTCTGATCTGCGATCGCCAGTGCGTCGTCAAGGGAAATATTATCCTCCGGATGGATGCGGTAGAAGCCGCAGGAAACCGTCACATTGTAAGGTTTCTCACTGGCTTTGTTCATCTGGCGGAAACTCTTCTCGATCTCACTCTGAAGCTCCTCCTCAGTAAGACTGCCATGGTAAATAAAGGCATACTCATCTCCGCCGATCCGGCCGACTGTGCCATTTCCGCCTATGATATCCGTCAGCAGTGTGCTGATTGCCTTTAATGCAAAATCACCGTCATCATGGCCGAAACGGTCATTGATGACCTTCAGGTTATTCATATCCACATAAGAGATGATCACATCTCTCTTCATCTCCCGGCACTCGGCGATCACGCCCTTTGAAATGTCATCAAAGCCTCTCCGGTTCAGTATACCCGTCAGGACATCATTGCGGGACAGGCGGTCCAAAACAATGTTATTCTCCGCCATGATCGCCAGGTTCTCCTCCAGCTGCTTCTGGATCTCATTATTCTGCTGCAGAATGCGTATCATGCGGGCCGTGGTGGCAAATTGATTTGCAAGGAATTCTGCGTTCCGGAAAATAATATCGGTAAGATCCAGCTGGATGCTCCCGTAGATCGTATCGCCAAAATACAGCGGCATTAATACCATGATCCATTTTTCCTTCGGAAGGAAGGGATGATCAAAAAGATGACGTATGGTCAGATACTGTCTGTTAAAGGGAACGATATGCTTTTTCCCTTTTACCAGGGCTGCCTTTACACGGACATATCCCGGTAATTCGAATTCATCCTGTTCCAGATGAACGATGGGGGCATCGTAAATGTACACACAGGCATTCTGTATTCCCACGTTCAGAAGGGTTGTCATGATTCCTTCATAGCTCTGATCATTTCCATAGGTAAAATTCAGCGTATCCTTCACGAATGTTTTCATGGAATAGATCATGGCATCCGCATCATTCTGGGAACGGACCGTCCGGTTGCTGAGGGCTTTCAGAATGCTTTTATATACCGATGACATTGTCCGATATACACGCACTTTCTCCGATAAATCATTGTGACTGGCCGCGATCTGTGCAAAAAGCCGGTCTACGAAGGGAAGAAGTTCGTCATTATCCGTATAATCCAGAGCGCGCTTCCGATAAAAGAAATCATCCACATGCTCCAGAATCTCCTTCAACCAGTCCCGGTCATCCGATCCCGTTTTCACATAGCTGATCACATCCTCCATGATGGATACAAACTGTTTACGCAGTGCGGAATCATCATTACGTTCCTCATCCCGGTAACGGTAGAATACAAGATCAAACTGTTTTTCAAGATTCGCCCGTTCCAACAGATCCGCATTTTCATCATTTTCCGAAAGGATCCCGAAGGATTCCCGTAATAC
>JAFXZW010000004.1 GCA_017541035.1 Eubacterium sp.
CCAGTTCGACCAGCCGGGCCGTTACATCTACATCCGGGACGATGAGTCGAAGGATTACTGGTCTGCTTCCTGGCAGCCGGTGGGCAAGGATCTTGCCACTTACAAAAATGTGGTTCGCCACGGTACGGCATATACGAAGATGGAGACTGATTATGCCGGAATCCGCTCTGAAGTGCTCTACTATGTACCGCTGGATGCCACCCATGAAGTATGGGCCGTTAAAGTAAAGAACAACTCCGACAAGGAGAGAACCCTTACGGTAACAGGCTATGGCGAGTTTACCAATGAGACGAATTATGAGCAGGATCAGGTGAATCTGCAGTACACGCTGTTTATTACCAGAACATATTTCCTGGGTAACCGGATCAAGCAGGTAGTCAATGAGCATGTGAAGAAGGAAGCTGCCGTTAATGGCAGCGTGGTTCAGTGCAAGTTCTTCGGACTGGCAGGAAATGAGGTTTCCTCCTACTGTGGTGACAAGGAAGAATTCCTGGGATTGTATCACGGCTATGGCAATCCTGTGGGCGTGGAAAAAGGTGACCTCGGTAATAAACTGAATTTCAACGATAATGGCTGCGGAGCCCTTTCCACCAGGATCACTCTTGCTCCCGGTGAGGAGAAGGAGATCGCATTCCTTGTAGGAATGAAGGGAGATGATGAGGCTGCTGCCGTTATCGATTCCTATGCGGATGTTTCCGCAACCGTAAAAGCTGAACTGGATACGCTGATCGGTTACTGGCATGAGAAGCTTTCTCATTTCCAGGTAAAGACCCCCAGCCCCGAGTTCAATGCCATGATCAATACATGGAATGCATATAACTGCTTCATGACCTTTATCTGGTCCCGGGCAGCATCCTTTATCTACTGCGGACTGCGTAACGGATATGGGTATCGTGATACGGTTCAGGATATTCAGGGCGTGATCCATCTGGCACCGGAGATGGCAAAGGAGAAGATCTGGTTCATGCTTTCGGCGCAGGTGGATAACGGCGGCGGACTTCCGCTGGTTAAATTTACTCACAATGCAGGTCATGAGGATACACCGGATGATGCTTCCTATGTGAAGGAGACCGGCCACCCGGCTTATCGTGCAGATGATGCACTCTGGCTCTTCCCCACGATCTACAAATATATTGCAGAGTCCGGAGACCTTAAGTTCATTGATGAAGTAATCCCTTATGCCAATAAGGATGAGGGGACTGTATATGATCATCTGAAGAGAGCCATCGACTTCTCCATGAACCGCCTTGGACCTCATGGCATGCCGGCAGGTCTGCATGCAGACTGGAATGACTGTCTGCGTCTCGGTAAACAGGGCGAGTCTACCTTCGTTGCATTCCAGCTGTATTATGCAATGTCTGTGATCAAAGAATTCGCAGAGTATGAGAAGGACGAGATCTATCTGGCTTATCTTGCCGACATTCAGCCGAAGCTCTATGATATTCTTCAGAAGTGCTGGAACGAAGATCGTTTCATCCGCGGCTATAAGGAAGACGGCATGATTATCGGTCAGCGTACGGATCCGGAAGCTTCCATGTGGCTGAATCCCCAGAGCTGGGCCGTTATCTCCGGCTGTGCTTCCGATGAGCAGGCAGATCTTGCGTTGGATAGTGTCTATCGTGAGCTGAACACGGATTATGGTGCCATGGTTATGTATCCGCCTTATCGTGAGCATGCATTTGACGGTGCTCTGATGCTTCTTTTCAACGATTGTACAAAAGAAAATGCGGGTATCTTCTCTCAGCCTCAGGGCTGGATCATTCTGGCGGAGTCTCTTCGCGGACATGGTGACAGAGCATTTACCTACTTCAAGGAGTCTTCACCGGCTTCCATGAATGACAAGGCGGAGATCCGTAAGCTGGAGCCCTATTCACACGGACAGTTCACAGAAGGCAAGGACAGCCCGCACCATGGCCGGAGCCATGTGCATTGGCTGACCGGTACCGCTTCCACCGTTATGGTCGGCTGCGTGGAAGGTATCCTTGGTATGCGTCCGGACTTCTATGGTCTTCGGATCAATCCTTCCGTATCTCATGAATGGAAAGAGTTCGAGATCAGTAAGCTGTTCCGCGGCAAGAAGCTGCACATTGTTGTGAAGAATCCTGCCGGCGCGGAAAGCGGCGTGGTTTCCATGACAGTGAACGGCGAAGCATATGCTGACAATTACATCCCGGCTGAGAAGCTTCAGGATGAGAATGAGATTATCGTAAATATGTCTGTATAAGACAGGAAATGTACCCGGAAACCTTTTCCGGGGAGAAGAGGCACCCCACCGTCCGATACGAATTCTTCGGAATAGACGCGGCCGGTGGGGTACGCTATGCAAAGTGAGGTTTCTGTGGCAGCTAAGAAGAACACGGCAGGGAGATCTGCCGCTCAGAATCATCAGAAAAAAACATCAACAAAGAGGGAAACGGGTGGAATCAGAAGCAGGATCATTGATGACACCGAGGAAAACCACCTGAGTCCGGAGAGGCAGAAGGAGATCAAGTTCTTTGTATTTCTTGCTGTATCCATTTTCATGCTCTGCAGTAATTTCGGAATATGCGGTGCGGTCGGAAATGTATTCAGCGGCTTTTTCTTTGGCCTGATCGGCTGGTCTCAGTATCTGATCCCGTTTTATCTTTTCTTTGCAGCGGCGTTCCTTCTGTCCAACGGTCCGAAGAAGAGTGTCCTGAAGAAGATCATCTGGGTCGGGGCGATCCTGATCCTGACATCCTGGGTATTCCAGCTGATCGCAGGTACGGAGGAACAGACCTTCAGCTCCATTTTCGATATGGGATATACGGATCACAGAGGCGGCGGAGTGATCTTCGGCGGAATCCTGGTCCTTCTTTCCAAACTGATCGGAAAAGTGGGTGTGATCATTCTTACAGTTCTTCTTTCCATTGTGGCTGTCATCCAGGTGACGGGTTTCTCCATCGTCAATGCGGTGAAGTCCATTTTCAGCTTCAACTATCATGATGTTGAGGTCGATGACGGAGAGGACGACTATGAGGAACTCAGAGAAGAACCGCGCTTTGTTCCCTCCCGGAGAAGAAAACCGGCCAGGCTGGAGGATCTGAAGGTCCTTCCGGAGGAGGAACCGGTGGAAGAACCGGATCAGGAACCGAAAAGGAAGAGAAGGAATCTTCCGAAGGAGGAAATGCAGGAACTGATCCCGGACCCCTATCTGGATGATCCCAAGGATTTCTTTGCCCTGAAACCCCAATATGACGATCCATTGGACGGTATCGGTTCCGTGACGGTAGAAGCGGAGGCAGGAGCCTTTCCGGAGCCGGCAGGGATCTCCCGGGAAACTGCGGAAAGCGTAACAACCGGGGAGGTAAAGCTCAGCGGATCGAAAAAACCCGGAAAAGCGGAACCTCTGATCATAGATGACACAGTGTCGGAATATGATGAGGCACCGGTGAAAGAAGAAAAGGTTACCCATGCGGACACACTCCGGGAGATGAATGAGATCGAACAGAAAATGGAGGAGCCGAAGGCACCTCCGAAAAAACCCTACAGGATCCCTCCCTTCTCCCTGCTGACTCCCGTAAAGAAAAAGAGCTCCAAGGGAGATGCGGATGTGCGGGAAACGGCCATGAAGCTGAAGGCAACCATGGAGAGCTTCGGCGTCCGGGTTACCATTACGGATTACAGCAGGGGTCCTGCCGTTACCCGCTATGAAATGACACCGGAAAGCGGGGTAAAGGTCAGTCGTATCCTGGCCCTGCAGGATGATATCAAGCTGAATCTGGCAGCCCCCGATATCCGCATCGAGGCACCGATCCCCGGGAAATCCGCTATCGGAATCGAAGTGCCAAACAAGGAAAATCAGATGGTCTCCTTCCGGGAACTGGTGGATAATGATACTTTTCGGGATGCAAAATCAAAGCTGTCCTTTGCAATCGGTAAGGATATCGGTGGTCAGCTGGTTATCGGGGATATCGCAAAAATGCCCCACATTCTGATCGCAGGTTCCACCGGCTCCGGTAAATCCGTATGTATCAACACCATCATCATGAGTATCCTGTATAAGGCCAAACCGGATGAGGTAAGGATGATCATGGTGGATCCGAAGATGGTGGAGCTTACTGCTTATAACGGAATCCCGCATATGCTGATCCCTGTGGTGACGGATCCCAAGAAGGCAGCAGGAGCTCTTAACTGGGCGGTACAGGAAATGGAACGCCGGTACAAGCTTTTTGCCCGTTACAACGTGCGTAACCTTGAGGGATTTAACAAAAAGGCCGAGGAGGAAGGGGATCCTGAGGATCTGTCCAAGGCCGATCTTCGCTTCCAGCCGCAGATCGTGGTGATCGTAGATGAGCTTGCGGATCTGATGATGGTGGCCCACGGAGAAGTGGAGGATGCCATTGTTCGTCTGTCCCAGCTGGCTCGTGCGGCCGGCATTCACCTGGTTATCGCCACCCAGCGTCCGTCGGTTGATGTCATCACCGGCCTGATCAAGGCGAATGTACCTTCGCGTATCGCATTTGCCGTTTCCAGCGGAACAGATTCCCGGACGATCCTGGATATGGTTGGAGCGGAGAAGCTGCTGGGAAAAGGCGATATGCTGTATTTCCCCACAGGACTTCCCAAGCCGGTACGCGTGCAGGGAGCCTTTGTTTCCGACGATGAGGTTATGGCCGTAACGGATTATATCAAGAATCAGTGCGGTGATACGGAATATGATGAAAATATAGCTCAGTCCATTGAAGCCGGAGCTGCTGTCGGTTCGGCGGAAGCATCGGGTTCCGAGGAAGAAGGCGAAAGATATGATGAATACTTCGAGGAGGCCGGGCGGCTTGTGATCGAAAAGGATAAAGCGTCTATCGGTTATCTTCAGAGAGTATTCCGCATCGGTTTCAACCGGGCGGCACGGATCATGGATCAGCTGGCGGACGCCGGAGTGGTCGGACCGGAAGAGGGCACAAAGCCCCGCAAGATCCTTATGACCATGGATCAGTTTGAAGAATTCATGTCTTTGTAGAACCGATGACGGATATTTGGAGAAAAAGAGATGTTAACAGATATTGAGATCGCCCAGAGGGCGGAAATGAAAAAGATACGTGAGATTGCGGAAGAAATCGGGATCACGGAGGATGAGATCGAGAATTACGGCCCCTATATGGCCAAGTTCTCGGATGAGTATCTGAAGAAGATCGAAGGGAATCCTTACGGAAAGCTGATCCTTGTCACCGCGATTAATCCTACGCCTGCCGGCGAGGGGAAGACCACCGTTACCATCGGACTCGGAGATGCTCTTACCCTGGCCGGAAAGAAAACCATGATCGCATTACGGGAGCCGTCTCTCGGTCCCTGCTTCGGAATCAAAGGCGGTGCCGCAGGCGGCGGCTACTCCCAGGTGGTCCCCATGGAAAAGCTGAATCTGCATTTTACCGGGGATTTCCATGCCATCACCAGTGCCAATAACCTGCTTGCCGCAGTGCTGGATAATCATCTTCAACAGGGGAATGAACTGGGAATCGATCCAAAACGGATTCTTTTCAAACGTTGTCTGGATATGAATGACCGCGCACTCCGGAATGTAGTGATCGGTATGGGGAAAAGAACGGATGGGGTGGTCCGTGAGGATCATTTCATGATCACCGTGGCTTCCGAAGTGATGGCGATTCTCTGCCTTTCCGAGGACATCGATGACCTGCAGGAGAGACTGGGAAGGATCATTGTAGCTCATACTTATCAGAATAAGCCGGTTACAGCAGCGGATCTGAAATGTGTCGGGGCCATGACCGTTCTCCTGAAGGACGCAATCCGGCCGAATCTGATTCAGACGCTCGGTCATACGCCGGCTCTGGTTCATGGCGGCCCCTTCGCCAATATCGCCCATGGCTGTAATTCCGTGCGGGCCACAAAAACGGCTCTCCGGAGTGCGGACTATGTGGTAACGGAAGCAGGCTTCGGTGCGGATCTGGGAGCGGAAAAGTTCCTGGATATCAAGTGCCGGATGGCAGGGCTGAAACCGGATGCCGTGGTTCTGGTGGCTACCGTCCGGGCTCTTAAATACAACGGTGGTGTTCCAAAGGCGGAGCTTTCCGAAGAAAATATCGATGCGCTGAAAAAGGGCATCGTTAATCTGGGTAAGCACATTGAAAATATCAAAAAATTCGGCTTCCATCCCGTAGTCACGCTGAATCGTTTTGTCTCCGACACGGATGAGGAGATTGCCGTGGTACGGGAGTTTTGCAGGGAGAAAGACTGCCGCATGACCGTATCCGAGGTATGGGCAAAGGGCGGTGAAGGCGGAAAAGAGCTGGCGGATGCCGTTCTTGAGGAGATCGCTGAGAACAGGTCCGCTTACCATCCTGTCTATGAACTGAAGAGTTCTCTCAGGGAGAAGATCGAAACCATTGCGAAGGAGATTTACGGCGCTGACGGAGTGGAGTATTCACCGGAGGCGGCAAAAGCTCTTCGTGAGGCAGAGGAGGCAGGCTATGGAGAAATGCCGGTATGCATGGCTAAAACCCAGTATTCCCTTTCGGATGATGCATCGAAGCTGGGAAGACCGGAGGGCTTTACCGTATCCATTCGGGAAGCCTATGTATCCGCCGGAGCGGGTTTTGTGGTAGCCATTGCCGGTTCTATCATGACCATGCCCGGACTGCCCAAGGTCCCGGCTGCAGAGAGGATCGGAATAGATGAAGAAGGGAATACGGTAGGACTTTTCTGACCCATTTCCAAAAACAAAGAGACACTTGGGAACAGCTTCAAAATGTGCTGTGCAACATCAGCCGGGAAAGAATCCTTGTACCCGGGTATTCTGAATTGAGAGGTGTAAGATGGCTGAAATCATTGATGGAAAAAAGATCTCCCAGGAGATCAAGGATGAAGTGAAGAGCAAGGTGGAGGCTCTGAAGGAGGATGGCATCGAGGTGACCCTCGCTGTTATCCTTGTGGGAAATGATCCTGCCTCCGGAGTCTATGTCAACAACAAAAAGAAAGCCTGCGAATATACGGGAATGAAGTCTCTTTCCTATGAGCTTCCCGCAGATACAAAGGAAGAGGAATTACTGAATCTGATCGATCAGCTGAATGAGGATCATTCCGTGGACGGTATCCTGGTACAGCTTCCGCTTCCCAGGCAGATCAATGAAGACCGGGTGATCCGCAGAATCTCTCCGGATAAGGATGTGGATGGTTTTCATCCCGAAAGCGTCGGCCGTCTTTCCATCGGAGAAAGAGGCTTCGTATCCTGTACGCCCGCCGGTGTGATCGAACTGTTGAAGAGAAGCAACACGGTTATTGACGGAAAAGAATGCGTTGTCATCGGACGCAGCAATATCGTGGGGAAACCCATGTCCATGCTTCTTCTCCGGGAGAACGGAACCGTAACGGTGTGCCATTCCCATACCGCTGATCTCCGGGAGGTGACAAAGAGAGCAGACATTCTGGTGGTCGCCATCGGTAAGCCGAAGATGATCGACGCCTCCTATGTGAAGGAAGGAGCTACGGTCATTGATGTCGGAATTCACCGGACAGGTGAAGGGAATAAGCTCTGCGGAGACTGTGATTATGATTCGGTTTCTCAGGTGGCCGGAAAGATCACTCCGGTTCCCGGCGGCGTCGGTCCCATGACGATCGCTATGCTTATGGTCAATACACTGCAGGCCTCCCTTATGCATCACGGAAGAGTGTGAAAGTTGTTCTTGAGACGGCCTTTGTGCTTTCAGAATACCATGTCATTTTTGACGGTGTTATGAAGCCGGATGTCGTTGTTAGATATACCGTCCATTTGAGGATTATATGATAAACGAAAAACCACTACAATCTAAGATCGCACTCATTTCACTCGGCTGTGATAAAAATACGGTAGACAGTGAGGAAATGCTGGGGATCCTGTTGGAGCACGGCTACCTTCTTACGGATGATCCGGCGGAGGCGGAGGCGGTGATCGTCAATACCTGTTGCTTTATCCGGGATGCGTTGGAGGAAAGCATTTCCACGGTCTTCGAGATGGCTGAGATGAAGAAAGAAGGAAGCTTACGTTTTCTGATCGTTGCGGGCTGTATGTCCCAGCGTTACCGGGATGAGATCAGTGATGAGATCCCGGAGGTAGATGCTTTTGTGGGCACTACTTCTTTTCCGCAAATTGCCGAGGTTCTGGACAGGCTATTCGGAGGAGAGGAGAATGTTGAGATCTTTCTGGATGTGAACCGGGTGACAGAGGAAAGTCCCAGGGTGCATGCTACGGAAAAACCCTATGTCGGATATCTGAAGATCGCCGAAGGCTGCGACAAAAAATGCACATATTGCGCCATCCCGCAGTTTCGCGGCTCCTACCGGAGCATACCCATGAACCGTCTGGTGAAGACAGCCTCGGAGCTGGCAAAGGATGGGGTGAAGGAACTGATTCTGGTGGCACAGGAGACAACGGTTTACGGAAAGGACATTTACGGGAAGAAAAGTCTGCCGGAGCTGCTGAGGCGGCTTTCGGGGATAGAGGATCTGGACTGGATCCGTATCCTATACTGTTATCCCGAGGAGATTGATGAAGAGCTGATCGAAACCATAGCAAAAACACCGAAGGTGCTGCATTATATCGATATGCCGCTGCAGCACACGGAGGATCATGTGCTCCAGCGTATGGGACGGCGGCTTTCCAAAAAAAAGCTGTATGATCTGGTTCATAAGCTGAGGGAGAGGATACCGGACATCACTCTGCGGACTACTCTGATCACGGGCTTTCCCGGTGAAACAGCTGAGGAACATGCTGCGGTCATGGATACTCTCGAAGAACTGGAATTTGATCATCTGGGAGTTTTTACCTATTCCCGTGAGGAAGGGACGATCGCTGCGGGATTTCCGGATCAGATTGAAGAGGATGTAAAGGAGCGGTACCGGGAAGAAATCATGGAGCTTCAGCAGGAGATATCCTTTTCGAAGAATGAAAAACTGATCGGACAGGAAATGGATATGATCATTGAAGGCTATCTTCCGGACGAAGAAGTATATGTCGGAAGAACTTACCGGGATGCACCGGACGTTGACGGAATGGTCTTTGCAGCCTGTGACCGTGAACTGATCTCCGGTTCCATTCTGACTGTCCGGATCACCGAAGCGGCAGAGTACGATCTCTATGCCGAACCGGTGGAATAAAAGGATTATGGAAAAAGGGTTGGTTTCTTGTCTGCTTTGGTGTATAATAAAGATTCCGACTGGGTTTTTGCCGGAGAAGCTACATTAAGAAACCGGAATCGTCTAGGTGCCGGATATAGGAGCTGTTTGTTATGAATTTACCCAATAAAATTACCGTGTTTCGTGTTATTCTGATCCCGGTATTTGTTACATTTATGCTGATAAAGGATATGGAGGGATCCAAATGGTGGGCGCTGATCTTTTTCTGCCTCGCTTCCGTATCGGATTTCTTCGATGGATACCTTGCCAGAAAGAATAATCTGGTAACGGATTTTGGAAAGTTTATGGATCCTCTTGCGGATAAGCTGCTGATCTGTTCCGCAATGATCGCTCTTACAGCTACCAGTCCGGATCGGATGCCGGCGTGGGCCGTTATTCTGATCATAGCCCGGGAGTTTGCCATCAGCGGTTTCCGCCTGATCGCCTCCGATAACGGAAAAGTGATCGCTGCCAGCATGTGGGGCAAGGTGAAAACGGTGGTTCAGATGTTTATGGTAATTCTCCTGATCTGTGATTTCGGCGGAGATACGGTACATATCATTGAATCGGTTATGGTATGGCTGGCTGTTGCGCTGACCGTTATCTCTCTTGCGGATTACATCAGAAAGAATAAGGATGTGATCGCAACCTTTAAATAATCTGTGATCATGAAAAAGGAGTTCCTTTTGCGGGAACTCTTTTTTTCTGCATGATGGTCGTTCTTCTGTAATCTGATCTGTGGAGGTGAACTTCCCGGTCGGGAAAACAATACGGAAAGGCCCTGGCACAGAGCAGGACCGTAAAGGTTCAGGCGGAAGTATACTTCTGCCATGTACGCATTGATGAAGGTATAAATCTGTGATATAATTTTCCTGTCTGAAAACCGTGGATTATGGTTATGGAATCCCCTGACAGGATATGGAAGGCAGGACATTTTTGGGGAGTATACGGGAGACCAAAATGAAAAGATATCAGTACAACCCAATTGAATTGTCTCGGATCGAAAAAAGCAATGTTCCAATGGCGGTTTATCAGTTATTGGATAATCGGGTAGCAACCATTGCCCTTTCCCAGGGCTTTCTTGATCTTCTCGGCTATACCGACCGTCAGGCTGCTTATCAGCTGATGGAACAGAATATGTATCAGGATATCCATCCGGATGACATAGCGCGCATTGCAAATGAGACGAAACGATTTTCAGAGACAGGCGACAGGTTTAATGTGGTTTATCGTTCACTGAAGGATGGAGAATGGCATGTGATCCACGCCTTCGGGAAACATTTTTATCCGGAGAATGGAATCCGGCTGGCTGAGGTATGGTATGCCGATGAAGGAGTCTTTTCACCCGGAAATGATCTGATTCATGAGGATCTTATTGCAAAAGGCTTCAGCATCTCTCTTCATGAAGAAAGCCTGAACAGAAGGAGTGATTATGATTATCTGACAGGGCTTCCGAATATGACCTTTTTTTATGAGCTTGCGGCAAATGCCCGGAATAGGTGTGTGGCAGAGAAAAAGGAATGTGTGCTCTGTTTTGCCGATCTGAACGGCATGAAGTATTATAATAAGAAATTCGGCTTTGCGCAGGGTGACAAGCTTTTGTGCAGCTTTGGGAAGCTTCTTGCCAAATACTTTGGAAATGAGTTGTCCTGCCGGATTGCTCAGGACAGTTTTGCGTTCTTCAGCGAGGCTGACGGTCTTCCCGGGAAGCTGGAAAGCCTTTTCCTGGAATTCGATGTGATGAACGCGAAGAAAGGCACCACTGTGCGGGTGGGCATTTATTCCAGTTCCATGGAAGTGGTGGATACCAGTCTTGCCTGTGACAGGGCACGGTATGCCTGCAACTCCATTGTTGACAGAAATGAGTCGTCCTTCACATGGTTTGACGAATCCATGCTGAACTATGAGACAAGTCGTCAGTATGTGCTGGATAATCTCGACCGGGCACTGGAGGAGAACTGGATACAGGCTTATTATCAGCCAATCGTAAGAACAGCCAGCGGACATGTCTGCGACGAGGAAGCTCTGGCCCGGTGGATCGATCCGGTAAAGGGAATCCTGTCACCGGCGGAATTCATTCCCATTCTTGAGGATGCCAGACTGATCTACAAGGTGGATCTTCACATGGTGGAGCAGATCCTGAAGAAGATGAAGGATCAGGAGATGGCCGGACTGTATGTAGTTCCGATTTCCGTGAATCTGTCACGGACGGATTTTGATTCCTGCGATATCGTGAGTGAGATCAGGGAACGTGTTGATGCTTCGGGGATCAGCAGGGAGCTTCTGACCATCGAGATTACCGAAAGTGTGATGGGAAGGGATTTCGATTTCATGAAGGAGCAGGTGGAACGCTTTCAGAAGCTGGGTTTCCACGTTTGGATGGATGATTTCGGCAGCGGATATTCTTCGCTGGACCTGCTGCAAAGCCTGCATTTTGATCTGATCAAGCTGGATATGCGGTTTATGCAGCAGTTCAATAACGATATGAAAAGCCGTGTGATCATTACGGAACTGATCAAAATGGCCATCGGACTGGGAATCGATACGGTTTGTGAGGGAGTGGAGCGCCCGGATCAGGTGGGATTCCTTTCCGAAGTAGGTTGTACAAAGCTTCAGGGATATTATTTCTGCAAACCGATTCCTCTGGAAGGAATTATTGAGAGAAACCAGAGGGGGATTCAGATCGGATTTGAGAATCCGGAGGAAAAAGACTACTTTTCTTCCGTTGGAAGGATCAATCTGTATGATGCTTCCTACGCGGTAAAGGAGGAGATCGGCAAGGCGGAAACATATTTTGATACACTTCCCATGGCAATCATCGGCGTAAAGGAGATGACATTCACGATCCTTCGCTGCAACAGCTCGTATCGGGATTTTATGAAGAAATCCTTTGGGGATCTGATCCTGGGTGGCCCGCTTGTGCTTCCCGATTCCATAGATGTGCCGGGATATGTATTCAAAAAGGCTCTGCTCCAATGTGCCAAAGATGAAAATAAGCAATTTATCGATGAAAAGATCGATCAGGAAACCACCGTGCATGCACTGGTCAGGAGGATAGCCATAAATCCGGTGACGGATATGGTCGCATGCAGTGTGGTGGTTCTCGGATTGATTAAGGACAGGCAGGGCGTGACCTATGCGGACATTGCCAACAGCCTTTCATCGGATTATGTTTATTTATACTATGTGAATACGGAAACGGAAACCTTTGTGGAATACAGCCCGAATCCGAAGAAGGCGGATCTGGTGGAGGAACGTCACGGAACGGATTTCTTTGCCTCCAGCCGGCGAGATGCCATTTCCCTCATTCACAGGGACGATCAGGAACGCTTTGTCAGGGCATTTCGGAAGGACATCGTCGAAAAGGCAATCCGTGAGCATGGAAGCTTTACCTTTACCTATCGTCTTCTGACAAATAATACTTATATTTATGTGCATATGAAGGCGGTCCGTATGAGCAGCGATCCGAAACATATCATCATCGGCGTCAGCAATATCGATGCACAGGTACGTGCGGAAGAAGCTCTGGAGAGAATGCGGGAAGAGAAGATCACCTATGACAGGATCACGGCTCTTTCGGGTGACTTTATCTGTATCTATACCGTCGATCCGGAAAAGAACACCTTTACGGAATACGGGGCCACCGGAGGCTATGAGGAACTGGGGCTGCAGAAGATGGGAGAGGATTTCTTCGGAACATCTCTCAGGGAATGCTCCAAACTGGTTTATCCTGAAGATCTGCCGCATTTCCGGGAAATGTTTAGCCGGGAAAGGGTTATGGAGGAGATCGAAAAGAACGGGGTTTACTTATTGAACTACCGACTGATCATCGGAGGCCATCCTACATATGTTGCACTGAAAGCGGCAAAGATCATGGAGAAGGACGGACCGCAGCTGATCATGGGCGTGGTCAATGTTGATGCTCAGGTCCGCAGGGATATGGAGTATAACAGAATGGTCACCAAGGAAATGAAAGGTGATCAATGAGAAACGGGGCAGGGGCCACACGGCCTCTGCCTTTTTGATATTCTTTAACGTGAATACTTACGATATTCTTTTCGGATATCACTTGAAATCCTGTCGCAAAAGTTATAAAATATCATGGGCGAAATTGGGGTTTTATTACGTTTTTTACGTATCCCCGACATTCGAAACAAATGATCAAGTATTATGGAGGACGGAAAATGAGCGAAACAAAGAAGTACTCTGCCGGCGAGCGGATTGCAGCATTGCTGGATGACGCAAGCTTTGTAGAGATCGGTGCTTACGTGACAGCGAGAAGCACTGACTTCAACCTGAAAGAATTCGATACACCCAAGGACGGTGTTCTTACCGGCTATGGGCTGATCGACGGAAAGCTTGTCTATGTATACAGCCAGGACGCATCTGTACTGGGTGGAGCCATCGGCGAGATGCATGCAAAAAAGATCGCTAATCTTTACAATCTGGCGATGAAGTGCGGGGCGCCTGTAATCGGGATCCTGGATTGTGCGGGCCTTCGGCTCCAGGAGGCTACGGATGCTCTCACAGCCTTTGGACGGATCTTTAAGAAAATGTCCCTTTCTTCGGGCGTGATCCCGCAGATCACGGCGGTAATGGGAACCTGCGGCGGCGGAACGGCCATGATACCGTCCCTGACCGATTTCACATTTATGACCGGCCAGAATTCCCATCTGTATGTGAACAGTCCCAATGCCCTTGAAGGTAATTTTGAGGGTAAGGTTGATACCTCCGCTGCTGCTTATGTCAGTGAGAATACCGGCCTTGTGGACGGCGTGTTTGAGACTGAGGATGAGCTTCTTGCGGAGATCCGGAAGCTTATTTCCTACCTCCCTGCTAATAATGAAGATCTGGCTATCGTTCCCTGCGGAGATGAACTGAACCGTACCATCCCCGGAATCGAGGCTATGAATATGGAGCAGATCATTGTGAATATCGCAGATGATCTTGCTTTCTATGAGATCAAGAAGGCCTATGCTCCCGATATGAAGATCGGATTCATCCGGCTGAACGGGGCTACCATTGGCGTAACGGCAAATGCAGACAAGACGCTGACAACGGCGGGTATGAAAAAAGCGGCACGTTTTGTCCGCTTCTGCGACGCCTTCAGCATTCCTGTACTGACGATGGTAGATGCCAGGAATTTTGCCGCCACCATGGAAGAGGAGAAGACCATTTCCGCTGCGGCAGCAGAGCTGGCATTTGCCTACAGTGATGCAACGGTTGAAAAGGTAACCGTGGTCACCGGAGAGGCATACGGATCCGCTTATATCACCATGGATTCCAAGTCCCTTGGGGCAGATATGGTTTATGCATGGCCCACTGCAAAGATCGGCATGATGGATGCCGGAATGGCGGTCCGGATCATGTATGCTTCCGAACTGTCTTCGGTTGATGACAAGGCAGCAAAGGAGAAAGAACTGGCTAAGGAATATACGGAGCTGCAGGGAAGTGCTCTTTCCGCTGCACGACGTGGTTATATCGATGATATCATCGAACCGGATGCGACAAGAAAGAGAGTCATTGCCGCATTTGAGATGCTGTCTGCCAAGCAGGAGGAACGTCCGGGCAGAAAGCACAGTGCCCTGTAAAGGAGGGAGCCGGAAAATGAAGAAAAAACTATTACCGTTGCTCGCCCTGTTCCTTTGCTTTCTTTTTACAGGCTGTGACGAGGAGGCTCCCAATTTTGATTATAATCGGGATGCAATGGTATCACAGTCCAAGAATCTGGTGGATCAGTGCTATAATCTGACAGACCTTGAAAAGGATTATGTTCTGAGTGACGGCGAAGATTATATGAAGGATCTGGTCAATGGCCTTCAGCAGACGGAGAATACGGATAAGGTGGGCAAACTGGTAGGCTATGACACATCCGGAGACTCTGTGTCCATAACCAACAGCAGTGACGGAACGGTCATCTGCTCGGTTATAGCCAAGTTTGAAAACAGGGATGCTCGCATAAACATCACCTATAAGGAGAACAAAGCATATCGGATCCAGAAGGAAGGTATCCGGAATCAGCTGGTCCAGGCAGGGTATGATCCTGATGAATATGCCAGGATGAACGGATATCCGTCAGTGGAATCATTCCTTGATGAATATATTAAACAATATGTCGGACTTCAGCCTTATATTCCCACGGAATGTGAAGTGACTGCCGTTTATTCCACCTCCGAACTTCTGGTGAACGGAGCCAAGAATATGGGCGTCGGAATGGGCGTTGTATTCTTAGTTCTGATCTTCATTGCCTTCATCATCAGTCTTTTGAAATTCGTCCCCCGTCTTTTCGGACAGGGAGAGAAAAAGACCGCAAAGCAGGCAGCACAGCCGGCTCAGGGAGAAAAGCCTGTTCTTCCGCAGCCGCCTGTTATTACCGCTTCTGTACCGGCAGTTGGTGAGGAAGTACAGGATACGGAACTGATCGCCGTGATCACGGCCGCTCTGCATGCGTACCTGTCAGAGGCAGATACGGTAAGTCATCCGCCGGCATATACGGCAAGTAATGACGGGCTGGTGGTTCGTTCCATCCGGCGCGTAAAATAATCAATCTCCGGTATGGTCCGGGGATTCAGGTATCGAATCTAATAATTGAGAGAATAGATAATCATTCCAGGAGGAAAATCATGAAAAATTACAGAATCACCGTAAACGGAAATACGTATGACGTTACCGTAGAAGAGGGTGCAGCAGGATCTGCACCTGCTCCTGCACCGGCAGTGAAGCCTGCGGCACCCGCACCTGCACCTGCGGCACCTGCACCCGCACCGGCTGCAAAGCCTGCCGCTACCGGAGCGGCAGGAAGCGTTACCATTGCCTCACCCATGCCCGGCAAGATCCTCAGTGTGAAGGCTTCTGTCGGAAGCAGTGTAAAGAAAGGCGAGGTACTGATGATCCTTGAAGCAATGAAGATGGAAAATGAAATCGTTGCTTCCGAGGACGGAACAGTAGCTTCCATCAATGTCGGCGTAGGTGATTCGGTAGAGGCCGGGGATACTCTGGCCACGCTGAATTAAGAGCATCGTCTCACATACATTTGATCATTCCGTATAAGGAGGAGTAACGATGCTGGATATATTAAAGAATCTGGCAGAACAGACCGGCTTTGCCACCCTGGACTGGAAGAATTACGTGATGATACTGATTGCCTTCATCTTCATGTATCTTGCCATTGCCAAGGGTTTTGAGCCGCTTTTGCTGGTTCCGATTTCATTTGGTATGTTCCTTGTGAATATGTTCCCGAGTATTATTCAGGAAGGAGGACTGCTGCATTACTTCTATAAGCTGGATGAGTGGAGTATCCTTCCGTCTCTGATCTTTATGGGCGTCGGTGCAATGACCGATTTCGGTCCGCTGATCGCCAATCCAAAGAGTTTCATTCTGGGTGCGGCTGCCCAGTTCGGTATTTACGGCGCCTACTTCCTTGCCATTGCTTTTGGTTTTACAGGGAAGGAGGCAGCGGCCATCTCCATCATCGGTGGTGCGGACGGACCGACATCCATCTTCCTGGCAGGAAAGCTGGGAATGGGTGGTACGCTGCTGGGACCGATCGCAGTGGCTGCCTATTCCTACATGTCGCTGGTACCCGTTATCCAGCCGCCAATCATGAAGCTTCTGACAACTGAGAAGGAGCGAAAGGTCAAGATGCCACAGCTTCGTCAGGTAACCAAACTGGAGAAGATCCTCTTCCCCATTATCGTTACACTGGTTGTCTGCCTCATTCTTCCGACCACAGCGCCTTTGATCGGTATGCTGATGCTGGGTAACCTGTTCCGTGAGTCCGGTGTGGTAAAGCAGCTGACAGAAACTGCGTCCAATGCCATGATGTACATCGTCGTAATCCTGCTGGGAACTTCTGTCGGTGCAACCACCAGTGCGGAAGCATTCCTGAAGGTAAGTACCCTGAAGATCACACTGCTCGGACTGCTGGCCTTTATTCTGGGTACTGCAATGGGCGTCATATTTGGTAAGATCATGTGTGCCGTCACCCATGGGAAGATCAATCCGCTTATCGGTTCGGCAGGCGTATCAGCGGTTCCCATGGCAGCCCGTGTATCCCAGAAGGTGGGAGCAGAGTATGATCCTACCAACTTCCTGCTGATGAATGCCATGGGCCCGAATGTGGCCGGCGTAATCGGTACTGCCGTCGCCGCCGGTACATTCCTGGCGATCTTTAACGTACACTAACTGAGCCATGCACATTTTCTTCGATATTCTGCGCGTGAGCTTGCTCACAGGCGCAGATGTATCGAAGAAGATGCAGCATGAATGTATATTTTTTGAGGAGAATAAAATGGCTGAGACAAGAAAAGTCGGTATTACAGAGACCGTGCTCCGTGATGCACATCAGTCTCTGATCGCTACAAGAATGACAACAGAAGATATGCTTCCCATCATTGATAAAATGGATAAGGTAGGATATCATTCTGTAGAATGCTGGGGTGGTGCAACATTTGATGCATGCCTCCGCTTCCTGAAAGAGGATCCCTGGGTGCGTCTCCGCAAGCTGAGGGAAGGCTTCAAGAATACAAAGCTTCAGATGCTGTTTCGCGGACAGAACATTCTGGGATACAATCATTATTCGGATGATGTGGTGGAGTATTTCGTACAGAAATCCATTGCAAATGGTATCGATATCATCCGTATTTTCGACTGCCTGAACGATCTTCGGAATCTGGAGACTGCAGTAAAGGCAGCAAATAAGGAAAAAGGACATGCACAGATCGCTCTGTCCTACACACTGGGAGATGCCTATACCCTTGATTACTGGCGTAATATCGCCCGTGAAATCGAGGAAATGGGTGCGGATTCCATCTGTATCAAGGATATGGCTGGCCTCCTTGTTCCTTATGAAGCTGAGAGACTGGTTAAGGCACTGAAGGAAGGAACAAAGCTTCCGATCCAGCTGCATACACACTATACCTCCGGCGTAGCCGCAATGACTTACATGAAGGCTGTTGAGGCAGGCTGTGATGTGATCGATTGTGCCATGTCGCCCATGGCGATGGGTACTTCCCAGCCGGCGACAGAGGTTTTGGTGGAAACCTTTAAGGGAACACCGTATGATACCGGCCTGGATCAGCACCTGCTTGCTGAGATCGCAGATTACTTTACACCCCTCAGAGAAAAATATCTGGCCAGCGGCCTGATGAGCACAAAGGTTCTTGGCGTTAATATCAAGACTCTTTTGTATCAGGTTCCCGGCGGTATGCTTTCCAACCTTGTCTCCCAGCTGAAGGAGCAGGGTAAGGAAGATAAGCTGAAGGACGTTCTGGAAGAGGTTCCCCGTGTACGTAAAGACTTTGGCGAGCCGCCTCTTGTAACACCTTCCTCTCAGATCGTCGGTACACAGGCCGTTCTGAATGTTGTGCTTGGTGAGCGTTATAAAATGTTCACTCAGCAGTCCAAGGATCTTCTTTCCGGAAAATACGGACAGACGGTAAAGCCTTTCAATCCGGAAGTACAAAAGAAGGCAATCGGTGATACGGAGCCTATTACCTGCCGTCCGGCTGACCTCATTAAGCCGCAGCTGGCCGACATGGAGAAGGCGATCGCTCAGTATAAGCAGCAGGATGAAGACGTGCTTTCCTATGCGCTGTTCCCTCAGGTTGCAACGGAATTCTTCCAGTATCGCGATGCACAACAGAAGAAAGTGGATATGACCAAGGCGGATACATCCAATATGACCTATCCCGTATAACACTGAAATAGAACGCCGCAGTCGATGGAATGACTGCGGCGTTTTTTGAAAAGTAACGGACTTGTTCACGCGGCAAAGCAATCCTTTTTACAGGTGATCATTATGTCAGATAATAAAAGAAAGAAAATAGCTCTGCTCACAGGCATTCCGGAGGATGTTCACGGAAATGCGGTTATTGAAGGAATACGCAGACAGTGCGAACAGTATGACTATGACCTCTACATCTTCGCAGCAATGATCCATACGGAATCATCCATGCGGGAGTACGTGATCGGGGAGGCAAATATTTTCAATCTTGTCAATTATGAAGAGATGGATGGCGTGATCCTGGATTCGGTGAATCTTTTCTACGGGTTGGAGGGGGCTATCCTGGGACGGGTCAGAGAACGTCTTTCAAGATATCCCGAGCTTCCTGTGGTAGCGTTGGAGCTTCCGGTAGATGGCATTCCGACGATCAGGAACAGGAATGAAAATATTCTTCGGGAAATGTGCCGCCATATGGTCCTTGAGCATAATCGCAGGAAGGTCGCACTTCTGACCGGATACAAAGGGAATGAAGTGGCGGAATCCCGTGTAAAAATCTTCCGGGATGAACTTGAGAGGCTTGGAGTGGAGGTCCCCGAGGAGTGGATCAGCTATGGTGATTTCTGGTATCCCGGAGGAAGAGCTTTCGCGGAACAGATCATTAAGGGAGAGATCGAAAGACCGGATGCTGTCATTGCGGCAAGCGACTGCATGGCGATCGGGCTGATGGAGAAACTGCTGGAAAAAGGGATCAGGGTTCCTGAGGATATCGCGGTTATGGGGTTTGACGGTATATTTGAGGGCCGTTTTACTTCTCCCACGCTTTCCTCCTTTTCCGCCAACGATGCGGAGATGGCAGCCGATGCGGTAAATGAGCTTCGGAAGAAGATGGATCCCGGAATGCCGGTGATTCCATATGAAGTTGATTTCAGCAGGATGTTCTTCCGTGGTAACAGCTGTGGCTGCGTAACGGATGTGAATGATATGACGAAACAGATCAATGATGTCATTTGTCTGAATTCCCATAATGAAGTAACGAAAAAGTCAGTGGAAAATATCAGAATCGGGCAGCTTCTCGAGACCTATGTTATGGAAAGGTTCACAGCAGCGGAATCCGTTGCCGAGTGCTTCCGCATGATCTTCGAAGCGGTTTATCTTCTGAATCCGTATCAGAATTTCTGTCTCTGCCTGAATGACGGCTGGATGGATACGGATGCACGTATGACCTACGGCTATTCGGAACAGATGCGTACGGTTGTGGCCCATTCCATGGTCAGCGATAACTGGTTTTTCAGACAGGAACAGAGCTATACCTTCTCTGCAGAAGACATGATGCCTTCCATCTATCGATCCGGGGAAGACCCGGAGATCTATATCTTTGTTCCGGTACATTTTAACGAAAAATCGCTTGGTTATGTTATGCTGCAGCGATCCATCCATAAGGAGTGCCACATGACCATGGTATTCCGGAACTGGGTGCGCTATGTGAATAATGCGCTGGAAATGATCCGTGACAGGGAGAGACTGAAAATGCTTTCCTTAAGTGATGGATTCACGGGCTTTCTGAACAGAAGGGGAATGTCGGAAAATCTGGAACGAATGATTTCCGAACAGGAAGAGGGAGAGTGCATGTTCTTCAGCGTGATCGATATGGACGGGCTGAAGAAGATCAATGATACCTACGGTCACACGGAGGGAGACAATGCGATCCGGATGATTGCAAATGCCATTCGCGAGACGGTGGGTCCCGGGGAAATTGTAGTCCGTGCAGGCGGAGATGAATTCTATCTGATCGGTATGGGATCCTATACGGAAGAGTATGAGACCCATTTCACGGATGTGCTTCAGGAACGACTGAGCCGCATATGGGATGCATCGGGAAAAATGTATGATGTAAAGGCCAGCATCGGTTGTGTAACCGGGAAAGTCTGGAATATCACAGATGTGGAAAGGTTGTTGCGCATGGCTGACGCAAGAATGTATGCCATGAAGACGATGCATAAGGAGAAAAAAGCAGACAGTTGAATCAGATCATGATAAGGAGAAGGGTAAAATGAAGGTTAGAACACATGAACAGCAGAGTATCGTGGCATTCTGGGCGGCTGTTGATATGACAAATAAGCACAAGAAGCCGGGACCATGCCCCGAGGGCTACCGGTCGGAGAAACACATCCCATATATCCAGGATTATAATGAGGATCATCAGTTGAATCTGTACTATCCAAAGGATTATCGATATCCCGGAGAAAAGCTGCCGACGGTCATAAATATCCATGGCGGAGGATGGCTGTTCGGACATGTGGATGATTCGGAGCTTTATATGGCAGCTCTCTCAACTGAGGGCTATGCAGTTATGGGAATGGGTTATCGTCTGATCCCGGTTGTAGATATGCAGGGGATTGTACAGGATATCTACGAAAGCCTGCACTGGCTGGAAAAATACGGCCCCATGCGTGGTTTTGATCTGGACCATGTCATGCTGACGGGAGACTCTGCCGGTGGGCATCTATCTCTTCTGGTTGCCTGTATCCAGCAAAGCCCGAGGCTGCAGGAGATCTACGGAGTAAAGCCGGTCAGCTTCCCCATCACAACAGTAACCGTCAGCTGTCCCTGTGTAGAAATGGACGAGCTCTACATCGTGCCAAGTGACAGCGCTGATGAGGCAAAGAATCTTTCCGACGCGTATCGGGAGCTGATGATGGGAGAGCAGGGAGAAGATGCTCCATGGAGCCGATATTTAAGCTTTTCTCAGTTTATCACTCAGGTACCGGACGTAAAGATGCTTCCGCCCATCTATCTGATCGGTTCTGAAAATGAATCCCTGCATTTTCAGACAAAAAAGCTTCTGCAGGAATTTGACAGGTATGAGATCAACTATGAAACGAAGATCTGGAAGAAAGAGGACGGACAGCATTTGATGCATGTTTTCAATGTAGAGCACTGGGAATGGTATGAAAGCCTGATCTCCAACCGTGCCGCACTGGAATTCTTCCGGGCTCATTGTGAGTGAACAGAATGAAGAAGATGATTATTATCGGCGGGGGCGCTGCGGGAATGATGACTGCGATCCACGCCGCGGACGGTTATGAGGTTACTCTCCTTGAAAAAAATGAAAAGCTGGGAAAGAAGCTTTTTATCACGGGAAAAGGGCGTTGTAATCTGACCAATGCCTGTGATGAAGAGACCTTTCTGCAGAATGTGATGTCGAATTCCCGCTTCCTTTACAGCGCCATTTCGTCCTATTCTCCGGAAAGGGTCATGGATTCCTTCCGCCAGTGGGGGCTTTCCATCAAAACGGAAAGAGGAAACAGGGTTTTTCCTTCCTCGGATCACTCATCGGATGTGATAAAAACACTGGAGAATGAAATGCGGCGCCGGGGGGTGAAGATCCTTCTTTCTACGGAAGTGAGGGATATCCTGACGGAAGTTCTTCCTGAAGGGGGACCGGAGGCAGACCGGAAAGGAAAAGGAAAAAACCGCCCGGAGAGGAGGGTGACCGGTGTTCGCCTTGCCGGAGGAAAAATTCTTTCCGCCGATGTCGTTGTCCTTGCAGCCGGAGGTCCATCCTATCCGGGAACAGGAGCTACGAATTTTGGGATCCGGATCCTCAACGATCTGGGCCTTACCACCCGTCCTTTCCAGCCCTCGCTGGTTCCGATGATGAGTGATGAGGCAATATGTCGTACCATGATGGGACTTTCTCTGAAAAATGTGGAGCTGTCCTTCTACCTGACATCCAAGCCGAAAAAGGTTCTCAGTCGGGAATTCGGGGAAATGCTTTTCACTCATTTTGGCGTCAGTGGTCCTCTGGTGCTTTCCGCATCCGGAAGACTGCAGAAGTACTTTACGGCAGAAGGAAGACCAAAGGAGGAAATGAAATTCTCCATCGACTGGAAACCGGCTCTTTCTCCCGAACAGCTCGATGCCCGTATGATAAAGGACTTTGAGAACGCAAAGAATAAAAAGGTGGAAAATGCCATGGAAGGACTTCTTCCTTCTTCCGCAATCCTGCCAATAATCAATGCAGCCGGACTCAATCCGGAAAAAAAGATACATGATGTCACAAAGGAAGAAAGACTCCTTCTGCGTGATACACTGAAAGCCTTTACCCTTCCGGTAAAGGGTCTTCGCGGCTTCGATGAAGCCATTATTTCCGCAGGAGGACTCTCCGTTAAGGAGGTGGATCCCGGAACCATGGAGGTAAAAAGGATACAGGGGCTCCGGGTGGCGGGAGAACTTCTTGACTGTGATGCCCTCACCGGCGGCTTTAACCTTCAGATCGCCTGGTGTACCGCTTATTTGGCAGCAAAATCGTTTCAATGATTGATGATAGGGTCAACATGATATTTGGAAAGGACAGTATTATGAGCCGTGTGATTTGGATCGTTTTGGACAGCGTCGGCATGGGAGAAGCCCCGGATGCGGCGGATTTCGGAGATGAGGGCTGCAATACGATCGGACATATTATGGAGCATTTTCCGGAATTGTCGATCCCGAATCTCCGCAGTATCGGTTACGGAAATATCGATGGTATGGAGGGAGTTCCTCCCGTTGCGCATCCCAAGGGAGCCTACGGACGTTTGCAGGAACTTTCCGCCGGGAAGGATACCACCATCGGGCACTGGGAAATGACAGGCATCCACACCCCTGAACGTTTTCCGACTTACCCCGGTGGTTTTCCCAAGGAGATCATCGATGCCTTCATCGAGAAAACAGGAGTACCGGGCGTGCTTTGTAATGAAGTGGCTTCCGGCACGGAGGTGATCAATCGCCTCGGAGATGAAATGAAGCAGACGGGAAAGCCCATCGTATACACTTCGGCTGACAGTGTTTTTCAGATAGCCTGCGACGAAAAAGTATACCCGCCGGAAGAACTGTACAGTATGTGCCGTATTGCCCGTGAAATCCTCACCGGAAGGCATAATGTAGCCCGTGTGATTGCCCGTCCTTACGTATGGGACACGGATCGTTATGTAAGGACTCCAAACCGTCGGGATTTTTCCCGCAGGCCGGATGAGAGGAATCTTCTGTGTATGATCCGGGACAGCGGACAAAGTGTCTACGCTGTCGGTAAGATCGAGGATATTTTTGCCGGCGTTGGGATTACTGAGGCTGTACATACAAAGGATAATGAGGATGGTATGGATAAAACCCTGGAGGCTTTGGAAAAAGTAAGGGAGGGGCTTATCTTCACCAATTTGGTGGAATTTGATTCGTCCTGGGGACACCGTCGGGATGTGGAAGGATATGCCCGGGGACTGGAGCGCTTTGATAGAAGACTCGGTGAACTGATGCGGAGGATTACGGATGAGGACACCATCGTGATCACGGCTGACCACGGCTGCGACCCAACCTTTAAAGGAACGGATCATACAAGGGAATATGTTCCATTCCTGCTATACGGCGGGCCGGTACATGCAGATGTGAATCTTCACACCGGAAAAAGCTTCGCAGACAGTGGTGAAACTGTGCGGGAGCTTTTATCCGTGCCGGGAAAGCTTCCCATCGGTGAAAGCCGGTGGGCGGTTATTTCACAGGAAGGAAAGTGAGTGAGATATATGGGAAGCAGAGAAAATGCAGATGTACTGCAGATAAAGGATTTGAACATCAGGTTCAAAATGCCCACCGGAGATGTACATGCATTGCGGGGGCTGAATTTCCATCTCGGTAAAAATGAAGTGATCGCACTGGTGGGTGAGTCCGGCTGTGGAAAGAGTGTGGGTGTTAAGACCGTAATGGGTATTCTTCCGGACAATGCGGTGATCGAATCAGGAGAGATTCTTTTCCGTGACGGGGAGAAAATGACGGATCTTCTGAAAATGACGGACAAACAAAGACAGAAGAAAATAAACGGTTCCAGGATCGCCATGGTATTTCAGGATCCCATGACCTCCCTGAATCCGGTCATGACCATTGGAAAACAGCTGATCACAGCAATCCGGAGCCACCGGGATGTGAAGAAGAAGGAAGCCTATGCCAAGGGCATTGAGCTTCTTCGCGAGGTGGGGATCACGGATCCCCAGCGTACCATGGGACAGTATCCGCACCAGCTATCCGGAGGAATGCGGCAGAGAGTGGTTATCGCTATCGCTCTTTCGGGAGATCCTGAGATCCTGATCTGTGACGAGCCTACCACGGCTCTGGATGTAACGACTCAGGAAAGAATCCTTCTTCTTCTGCAGAATATTCAGAAAGCGAAAGGCCTTTCGATCATTTTCATCACCCACAATCTCGGCGTGGTTGCTAAGATCGCCGATTATGTGGGCGTTATGTACGCCGGAAAGATTATTGAATCCGGTACTGTATTTGATATTCTGTATGACCCGAGACATCCCTATACCTGGGGACTTCTTTCCGCCGTTCCGACCGTCACCGACAAGAAGGAAGAATTGTATGCGATTCCGGGCACGCCTCCGAATCTGGCCAAGGAGATAGTCGGTGATGCTTTTGCACCCAGAAATCCGTATGCGCTGGCCATTGATTTCAAAATGGAGCCTCCGCTATTCAAGCTGTCCCATACCCATTATGTGGCCAGCTGGCTCGCGGATCCCAGAGCACCGAAGGTGGAAATGCCGGAGGAGCTTGCAAAGAGGATCAGGATGATGAAACAGGAGGGAGAGGACTATGTCAACAGCTGAATCCCACAAATCCGTAAAAAAATCCGGTAAGAAAAAGAACATACTTCTCAGGGTGACGGATCTATGCATGTATTTTGACAGTGCAGGAAAAAGGATCAAGGCAGCCGAGCATGTGAATTTCACCATTCGTGAGGGAGAAACCTTCGGGCTGGTAGGTGAATCGGGAAGCGGAAAATCGACAATCGGAAAGTGTATCATCGGTCTGAATAAAGCTACAGACGGAAGCATCACATTTGGGGAAACCGAACTGACCGGTATTAAGAATCACAGGGAATACAAAGAGAAAATGAAGGATATCCAAATGATCTTTCAGGATCCCATGTCTTCCCTGAATCCGAAGAAACAGGTGGGTCAAACCCTGCGGGAAGCACTGATGATCCAGGGGGTCGGAAGAAACCGGGAGGAACAGGATGCCATGGTGGATGAGGCGCTGACTCGGGTTGGTATCCCTGTGGAATACAGAAACCGCTATCCTCATTCCTTCTCCGGGGGACAGCGGCAGAGGATCGGGATCGCCAGAGCGCTGGCAGGTAATCCGAAGCTGGTGATCGCCGATGAATGTATCGCAGCACTGGATGCTTCCGTACAGGCACAGATTGTGAACCTTCTCAGAAAAATCAAGGAGGAAATGGGAACCTCTTTCCTTTTTATTTCCCATGACCTTTCCATGGTACGTTTTCTGTCTGACCGCATCGGTGTCCTTCATCTTGGATATCTTCTGGAAGAGGGTGTCTCGGAAGAAATCTTCCGGAATCCCGTTCATCCGTATACCCGCAGGCTTCTCTCCGCAACGCCCCGTCTGAATCCGATTCTGCAGCCGGAAGAGGAAGAGGTTTATGATTATGAATCCTCGGGCATTCATTACGGAGACGGAACCTGGCATAAGGTGGCGGAGGGACACAGAGTTTTCTGCACGGATGCGGAGTTTGATCTGTGGACCAGAAAAAGGAAAGGAGGGAAAGCATGAACGAACGATATGGTAGAAAGAAAACCTTCAGCGGTTTTCTGATCCTTCTTATGCTTCTTTTCTCCTTCGGAGGTTGTGGCAGGGCGGATAATATGAATGAGGAGCTGAATATGATGATCAGTGCTCCGCCGGTCACCATAGATCCCCAGAGAGTATCGGATGTGAGCTCGGGAAATATATCAGCCCTCGTTACCACAGGTCTTTATATGTACGATGAGAATAATGATCTGGTCCCCGGATTGGCTGAATCCTATGAAGTAAGTGACGACGGACTGACTGTGACTTATCATCTGCGGAAAGGGCTAAAGTGGAGTGACGGAAGCCCGCTGTCAGCGGAGGACTTTGTCTATGGCATACAGAGACTGGCGGATCCGGATACGAAGAGCAATGCGGTCTATATGATCACCGACTGCTGTGTAGTGAAAAATGCTCCGGAGGTATCAGTCGGACAACTTCCGGTCAGTGAACTGGGCGTTTCGGCACCGGATCATTATACCTTTGTTCTGGAACTGGAGGTACCGTGCTCGTATCTGAATTCGCTTCTGGCCAAGCCGAATTTTGCTCCCTGCAGCAGGTCTTTTCAGGCGAATTGCGGGAGTGACTATGCTACCAGCCCCGGGATGATGCTTAGCAGCGGCCCTTTTGTCATTGATCGTTATGAACCGCTGGCGACACAGATTCACCTGATCCCGAATCCTTATTATTTCAGGGAAGGATATCCCAAACTGAAGGGGATCAATCTTCAGGTGGTTTCTGATTTACAACAGTCGGCCATGTGTTACGATACGGGATTGCTTGATATCACCAGTATCGGAGGGGCGATCACGGATTATTATCTGGGTGATCCGAACATCAAGTCCTTCGATATGTCAAGCATTTTTTTCATCTATCTGAACCAGGGAGAATGCAAAGGACTGAAGAATAAGAATATCCGAAAGGCACTGGCAAAATGCATTGACAGAGAGAGTATCTGCAAAAATGTTCTGAAGCTGGGCTCCAGCCCGCTGACACGTATGAGTCCTCCCGGATATTATGAGGAAGAAGACGGAACGGATTTTTCCGGAGACCCGGATCTGTACCGGAAAGAAATGGGATATGAGCCTGAGCAGGCAAAGGAATACTGGCGGACGGGTATGGCAGATCTGGGTATCTCAGAACTGGAAATCGGACTTTCCTATCCACCGGCTATGTCCAATATTGCGGAAGTGATCAAAAATCAGACGGAAAAGAATCTGAAGGGACTTACGATCACGCTGAAGCCGGTAACGGATAAAGAGTATGTGGATAAAGCGGCAAAAGGGGAAGGCTATGAAATGCTGATCGGCGGATGGGTAGCGGACTATGCTGACCCTTCGGCATTTCTCAGTCTCATGACAGTCTCACAGAGCGGCTTGATCTATAACAATCAGGAGTATGAGGATAAGATTAAGGAGAGTGCCGGGATCGTCGGACAAAAGAAGGTGAGAGATCAGCAGCTTCATAACATAGAGCAGATGCTTATAGAGGATGCGGCGTGTATTCCGCTTTACTCCAAACAAAGTGTTTATCTTATCCGCAAAGGAATTGAAGGCTTTCTGACGGCAAGTGACGGAACGGTTGTTTTGGCAGGAGCCACGAAGGAGGTGGAGTGATGGGACGTTATCTGGGAAAGCGGTTATTGATTTCAGTCATAACCCTTCTGGTCATCCTTCTTATTCTTTTCCTTCTGCTTCAGTTTATGCCCGGGTCACCCTTCAATGATCAGAAGCTTACGGAGGAGCAGGTTGCTCTGCTGAATCAGAAATACGGACTGGATCAGCCTGTCATTGTCCGGTTTTTCCATTATATCTGGAATATGATGAGAGGAGATATGGGAGTAAGCTACGCCATCTCCGTGGATACGCCGATCACGAAGCTGATCGCCACCCGTTTTCCGGTTACCCTGGAGATCGGCCTGGTCAGTATGATCATCGGAACGATTCTGGGAATCCTTCTGGGCCTGCTGGCAGCCTTCTTTAAGAATAAGATCCTGCGGTTTTTCTATCATTTTCTGACCTTGATCGGAATCGCCGTACCATCGTATCTGATGGCAATCTTCTTCTCATATTTTCTGGGCTTTAAAGCGGATTTTTTACCGCTGCTGTATGACTTCCGGTCTCCCTTTATATCCAGTTTTCTTCCGGTTATGTCCTTAAGCTTTGTGGTAATGGCCGTCATCGCACGGTTTACCAGGGCAGAGGCGGAGGAAGTGATGAAGTCGGATTATGTGCTTCTGGCATGTTGTCAGGGCCTTGGATACAGGACCATCCTCATCCGGTATATTCTTCGGAACTCACTGGTTCCGGTTGTCACGGTCATGGCCGGCCTTCTGGTGGGATTGCTGACGGGATCCCTTGTGATCGAGCAGATGTTCTCGATTCCGGGTATTGGCGGTCTCCTTACCCAGGCCATCAGCAGTAATGACTATAATGTGGTACTGGCGTTGTGTTTTATCTATTCGGCGCTTTTTATCGTTGTCAGGTTGATCCTGGATGTGGTTTATTGTGTGATCGATCCCAGAGTACGTTTGGGAAAGCATGCTTCGTAGGAAGGAGGGGATGAATATGACAGAGCAGACGACATATGTTCCGCAGGAAGAAGATTTCGTCCTCGTCCCGAAGAAGGCGGAAAATGATACCGCAGCAGAAGCGGTTACCGGAGTGAAGCATGAAGCCCTGAAACGCTTTTTTGCGCAGAAGTCCGCATGGGCAGGGATCATTATTCTCGGAATCCTGATCCTGATGGCCATCATCGGGCCCTATCTTTCGGGACATGGCTACGATGAACAGAATCTTGACAGGGCGAACCTGCCGCCGCGTATTCCGGGACTGGCTTCTATGGGGATCGCGGATGGTTCAAGGACACTCCGGGACGGCACGGTACAGAATAAGTATGAAGAACTGAATATCACGGATACCTATTACATTTTCGGAACGGACAGTCTGGGAAGAGATATGTTTTCACGTTGCTTTATGGGTATCCGTATCTCTCTTCTGATTGCGGTCATTGCAACGGTCATCAATCTGGCCATCGGAATGAACTATGGTATGATCTCCGGTTATTTCGGAGGGATGCCCGATATCCTGATGCAGCGTGTAGTGGAAGTGATCGGAAGTATTCCGACTCTTGTGGTTGTAACGCTTATGATGCTGATCCTGCAGCCAGGTATGGGGTCTATCATCATAGCACTGATGATTTCAGGGTGGATCGACATGAGCGTTATTGCCCGCGCAGAGGTCATGCGGGTGAAGGAATATGAATTCATTCAGGCGGCACGGACCATAGGAGCAGGGCACGGTCACATCCTTTTCCGGGAGATTCTTCCGAATATTACAGGGAAAATGGTGACGCAGATCATGCTCAGCATTCCCGCGGCTGTTTTTCTGGAAGCCTTCCTCAGCTTTGTCGGCCTGGGAATGCCTCCGGGAACCTGCTCGCTGGGAACAATGCTGACGGACGGATTTAAGAATGTGCTTCTTTATCCCTACCAGCTTTTCCCTGCGGCCATTGTGATGATCCTGATCATGATCGGATGTTATCTGGTGGCAGGAAGCGTTAAGAAATCCAATGAGTAAATTAATGATTTATTAATCTTCGGTCAAAGATTGTTTCATTTTCCTCTGATAAGATATGACCTGTAAACAGGAGATACGGATAACGGTCCGGTTTCAAAGGAGGGAAAAAATGAACGAATTCGATAAGGCTGATGTATTAAGAGAAAGAGCAAATGTAAGCTTTGAAGAGGCCAGAGATGCATTGAAGGCCTGCGGCGGAGATCTTCTTGATGCCTATGTATATCTGGAGAAGCTTGGACATATTAAAAACAGCGAAAGGAAAGATACTCCGGATCCGGTACCTGTTTCCGAAATGAGCAGTTACAGTCCGGCGCCAGCCTCTAAGCCGGAGGGACCGTCCTTCTGGTCCTGGCTGGGACATACCCTGGGAACGCTGCTGAAGAAGAGTACCGAGAACTATCTGGTTATTTCTCACGAAGGCGTTGTAAAATTCAGAATGTCCATCCTTCTTCTGGCTATTCTGTTCATGATCTTCCATGGCTTCATCTTGGTAGCCTTTGTAGTATCCCTGTTCTGCGGAGTGAAGTACAGCTTCGCCGGAAAGGATGATCTCTCCGGGGCAAACCGTGTGATGGAAACCGCAGGCAACCGCGCATCTGAGTGGTGGGGAAGCTATCGGTACAGTGATGCCGAGATCAATGATCTCTGCAGGAAGTATGATGCAAAAGAAAAGTAATACGAAAACCTCATTTTAACCGATAAGCCCGGCAGAATTGCCGGGCTTTTATCTTTGATATTCAGCGAATTCCTTTGTGTTTCCCCGGAAGTTTATGCTATAATGATCCTACATATGCGTGCGAAACAGCACAGACAGAAATCGGGCCTTTCATAGAGATATCAGGATATGATAAACGTTGTCCGAATGGCAGGGAGAAGATTATGAAGAAAAAGCTAACCGCATTGTTGCTATGTTGCGCGCTTGCGTGTACGACAGCCTGCGGCGGCAGCTCGGATAATACCGGTAATGTTTCGGAGACGGTAACATCAGGAACCCTAACGGAAGAAAACAATCCGGAGGCTTCTGCGGAGATAACGGATTTAGAGGAGTCCGATGAAAATGATCCGGAGGAAAAGCTGATATTTGATCTGATGGATTATGCAGATCCGGCTTCCTTTACCGGAGAAGGAATGAAGACCGCATTTATCAGAAATCCGGAATTCGGAGAGAAGATTACGGATGCGGATATTGCCTCCATGGCAATCTATAACAATCTTGATCTGATGGGAGCAGAGGGTCCGATCGTTTTACAATATGCCAATACACGCCCTACCGAGACAGGAATCACGTACTATACCTTTAATCAGGTGGATAATTACGTGCGGGTATACGGTTCCTCCGTTAAGCTGATCGCGGATAAGGAAGGAAATGCCATCGGGCTGGTCAGTGCCATCATACCGAACATCAATATCCCGAACGATCTTCAGCTTGGAGCAACGGCGGATGAGGCGGAAGTAATCGTAAAGGAAAGATTCAGATCACAGGGAATCTATATTATTCCCGGTGCTACAGAGGAAGTGCTGCTTCCTGCTGCCGAAGGCTATTCAACGATGTATTATGCCTGGGTAGTCTATTCGCGTAGCTCCGGCGGCAAAACGGATGCGGCCTTTACTGCACATTATGTATCGAAGGCCGGTAATTATCTGTACAGTCTGCCGGTATCGGATCCGAGATCCATGGATGCAGCGAAAGGGAGTGTGGCAGCCTTTGCTTTTGACGGAGGGAAAGAGGGGGTGCTTAATACGACCCTTTCCTACAGCGATGGGAGTGCGGTGGAGGTTTCTCTGCCGGTCATGATCGACAGGGAAACGGGTCAGACCCTGCTGGCCGATCCCGAGAGGAAGATCCTTTGCGCGGATTATGCTGACTTTATGAATCATGATACGCTGACTCCTGTAAAATGCGGAGAGAATGATCCCCTGGTCAACAGCCAGCTCATGGATTATTATCATTTCATTCTGGTTTATGATTTTTTTGAAGAGATAGGCTGGACAGGACCGGATGGAGAAGGGACCCCTTCCCTGCTCCTTATGAATATGGTGGATGAAAATGGTGAGCCTGAAGATAATGCATATTATCAGGGGGCTTTAAGAGGCTTCCAGGTCTTTAATTTCAGCGATATCAATGACTACGGAGAGACACTTGATGTCATGGCTCATGAGTTTACGCATTGCTTCACGTCGACCGTCATGACAGAGAATATTTACCTGAACGATGCGGGAGCGATCAATGAGGGCATGAGTGATATTATCGGAAATCTTGTTGATATCATGATCAACGGGTACACGGATGATACCTGGTTGATCGGTGACCCTTCCAATATTCACAGATCCATGAGTGATCCCCATAGATATGAACAGCCTGAATATGTGGGAGACCGGTTCTATCAGCCTGCCGTTCCGGCAGGATCGGACAGTAATGATAACGGAGGCGTTCATATCAATTCCTCACTGTTGAATCAGCTCTCCTGGTATCTTGACAGGGCCGGAATGGAACCTTCGGATCAGATTTATTTCTGGATGAATGTAGCTCTGGCAATGACTCCCTATACGGATTATCCGCAGATGGCGGTCCTTTTGCCTTGGGTTTTGGAGACTTCGGGTTACCCGCAGTATATTTCAGCCTTGGAGGACGCAATACAAAAAACCAGGATCGGCCTGGGAGAGGATCCTCAGGATGTACCCGAAGGCTGCGGCAAGGTGCGCTTTATTTATGAGTTTAATGAACTTCAGAATTACGAGATACAGGCTGCTTTCGTTCATCTGGATGAAGATGAGGATAGCATCATAACCTGGCCGTCAGCCGCGACAAACTGGGTTTCTGCGGCAATACCTCCCGGGGTATATGCAGTCACTCTCATATTCACAAAATATGCGGATAATGTGGAAACAGATGCGGAGCCGGGTGAGGAAGAGGAGGATATTATAGCTCTTTATACGGAGAATGGCTGGACGATGTTCGGAGATGACGAATTTGAACAAACGCTTCAGGAATATGCTGCCGTAATACCTGTTAAAGTAGAGGAAGGAAGGGTACTGAATCTTGAAACGGAGACTCTGGCATCGCTGATTGAAGAACGGTAATATACCAATATGCCTTTCATTGTTGAAAAAGAAATTGCACATTTGTACGCCGTCTGAATGACGTAAATAAAGAGTTTGATCTCGGTGTGGATACCAACGGACTGATGGCGGGGAAAGCCTGGGTAAACGAAAAGGCGAAGAATGTCGAGAATAAAGGCGCTGAGAAGAAAGATCCGGAGCATGACGGTAAGAAAGTCTTCATGAAGGAGATCGAACCGGAGCCGCAGCCGGAAAGAACCCCGGCAGAATCCAGATCGATCTACACCCGGGCCATGACAGATATGCATAATACCAATGTAATGGCCATCTATGCAAGACAGTGCCTCGGAAATCTGGAATATGTAAAGGCGAAGGATATCGGCGCAGCAGCGGATGACCAATATAAAGATCTGGAGGAGAAACTCAGTGCGGTTGCAGCCCTTTCGGATGAGTCCAACCCCCGGGAATCCAAGGAAAAGATTGACGACATGCTGTCTGCAGTCCATAACTATATCTCGGATAACTCACATGCCGATAATGCGACGCTGAAAACCATATGCCTGAATCTGAAGAGCTTCCGGAAGGCCGCAAGAGCATACTATCAGGAGAATGATATACAGACAGAGGAAGATAAGACCTATAAGCAGATCCTGGAGGATGAATATCCCAACATGATGAGGGGGGTATCCGAAAATGAGAAGCGGAGATTCAGCATCGAGGCCGAGAAGCAGAGAGAGAATATCCGAAAACTGCTGAAGAAGGTGAGAGAGAATTACAGGGAGCTGCAGAATTGCAACCCGCATGGCGTGACGAATTCCGCACAGTTTAACCGGATGTTTGCCGCCGTTGAAAGGGCAAATAATCTGACGGAGAATTCCACCATGATGGAGATAAGAAAAGCCATCAGCGATGTTCATGCTACGGCCTCCATCTACAACGACAAGATCAATGCCCAGGGAATGTTCGGAGGACAGCTGATCGTCGGAAAGAAGAAGGGGTATTACAGACGCCAGGCGGCGATGAATCTGAAGAATGTCTCGATAGATTTGCTGTTTCGCATGGATGATATGACTGACCCCTATCGAAGCCTGACCGATCAGATCACGCATCCGACAGTACATAAGGGTAATAAGCAGAAGAATACACATCCGGAGCTGAAGATCGGGAAATAAGGTTTAAGTCCCGGGACTATTTGAGCGGATTCTCCTTTGTTGAAATGAACCGGTTTTTATGATAACATAAAAACGTTATGCAGGGTTCAGTTCTTCTGTATATGATTTACGGGAAGAAGGGAATTCGGGAAAGGAGTATTGGGGTAAATGAACATTGCGATCGACGGCCCCGCAGGGGCCGGTAAAAGTACCATAGCAAGACTTGCAGCAAAGCGACTGGGATTTCTTTACGTGGATACCGGTGCCATGTATCGTGCCATAGCGCTCTACCTTCTGGATACGAAGACGGACATTTCCGACAGGGAGAAGCTGAAAAAGGCACTTTCCTATATCCGTATCGATATTGCCTATGAAAAGGACGTGCAGCATGTGTTCCTGAATCTCCAGGACGTATCTGTAGAGATCCGCAGTGAGAAGGTGGGAAATATGGCCTCTAAGACCGCAGCGCTTCCGGAGGTAAGGGAGAAGCTGCTGGATCTTCAGAGAGATATTGCCGCGAAAAATGATGTGCTGATGGACGGGCGGGATATCGGAACAAATATCCTTCCGAATGCGGAACTGAAGATATACCTGACCGCTTCCGTGGAAGTACGGGCAAAGAGAAGATATGATGAACTGATCCAGATGGGCGGAAAACCGAAGCTGGATGTGATCACAAAGGATATCGAGCAGAGAGACTTTCAGGATATGAACCGCGAGATCGCACCTCTTCGTCAGGCTGAGGATGCCGTATTGGTGGATTCCTCGGATATGACGATCGAAGAAGTCGTGAATCGTATCGTACAGCTGGCCGGGGAGAGAAGAGGTTGACAGATGGAAGTGATCCTTGCCAAGAAGGCGGGCTTCTGCTTCGGTGTAAAAAGAGCCGTTGACATGGCCTATGCGGAAGCTGAAAAGAATATAGAAACTCCTGATGCTGACAGGATTCCCGTATATACTTACGGGCCGATCATCCATAATGAAGAGGTGACAGGAGATCTGGAACGAAAGGGAGTACGTTGTGTAAATGATCTGGATGAACTGGTTAACATGCCTCCTTCGGTTGTGATCATACGTTCTCATGGTATCGGTCGTAAGGAGTATGAACAGCTTAAAGAGGCCGGCCACAGGATCGTAGATGCCACATGTCCCTTTGTTGGAAATATCCACAGGATCGTCCGGGAAAGCTCGGAAAAAGGAGATGTGATCATCATTGTCGGAGACCCCGGCCACGCTGAGGTGGAAGGAATCCGTGACTGGTGTGCTGTAAAGCCTTTTATCATTCAGACCGAGGAAGAGATTTCCTCTCTTCCGGATTTTGAAGGAAAGCAGATTACAGTGGTTTCACAGACCACATTTCACTTGAAAAAATTTGAAAAAATAGTTGTACTCTTAAAAGAAAAATATTATAATAATATTCGTGTTTGTCAGACTATCTGCAATGCAACGGAGGAACGGCAGACTGAAACGCGTGAGATCGCTTCCCGTGTGGATGCGATGATCGTGATTGGAGGAAAGCACAGTTCCAATACCCAGAAGCTTGCGGATATCAGCCGACAGGCATGTGAGAATACTTACTATATACAGACACTCGATGATTTGGATTTGACTGCTTTTGAATCGGTACGTAGGGTAGGTATTACAGCGGGGGCATCTACCCCAAGCAATATTATTAAGGAGGTTCATGACAGCATGTCAGAAGAGAACTTTGAACAGATGTTACAGGAAGAGACTCCCGTTTCTATCCATCCGGGACAGATTGTGGAGGGAAGGGTGATCGAGGTTAAGCCGGACGAGATCGTTGTGAATATCAACTACAAGTCTGACGGAATCGTCACAGCAAGTGAGTATTCTAACAGCCCCGTTGATCTTACCGAAGTAGTGAAGGTAGATGATGCCATTACCGCCAAGGTGCTTAAGGTAAATGATGGTGACGGACAGGTACTCCTTTCCGTAAAGAAGGTTAAGGCAGAGAAGGCATATGATGCTTTGGAAGAGTCCTTCAATAACGGCTCTACCGTTAAGGGCGTTGTTACTCAGGCAATGAGCGGCGGCCTCAGCGTATCCGTTGATGAGTGCAGAGTGTTTATCCCTGCAAGCCTTGTATCCGATACCTACGAGAAGAATCTCGAGAAGTATGTCGGACAGGAAGTTGAGTTTATCATTACCGAGTTCAATCCGCATAAGAGAAGAGTGATCGGTAACCGCAAGCAGCTTGTTGCAGCTCAGAAGAAGGCTGCTGCAGAGGCTCTGTTCTCCAGAATCGAAGTTGGTCAGACCGTTGAAGGTACAGTAAAGAACGTAACCGATTTCGGTGCATTTATCGATCTGGGTGGAGCAGACGGACTGCTTCATATCTCTGAGATGTCCTGGGGACGCGTTGAGAATCCGAAGAAGATCTTCAAGGTCGGTGACATGGTGAAGTGCTTCATCAAGTCCATTGATGGTGAGAAGATCGCACTTTCTCTCAAGTTTGATGATCAGAATCCGTGGCTGTCCGCAGCTGAAAAGTATGCGATCGGAACGGTTGTAACCGGACGTGTAGCTAGAATGACTGATTTCGGTGCATTCATTGTTCTGGAGCCGGGAATTGATGCACTTCTGCATGTATCCCAGATTTCCAGCGAGCATGTTGAGAAGCCGTCTGATGTTCTGAAGACCGGGGAAACCATTACAGCCAAGGTAGTGGATTTCAAGGGACCGGAGAAGAAGATCAGCCTTTCCATCAAGGCCCTTCTGAAGGATGTCGAGGCGGATGAGGAGCCTGCTGTCGAAGAAGAGGCAGAGTCCGTTGCCAGCGCAGGTGAGGAAGAATCCGAGACCATCGCGGTACCGGAAGAGGTTGCCGAGGCAGTAGAAGAGGCTGCTGACGCTGAGTAAACGAAGCATTTCATGGAGCGCATTCCGAAGGGGATGCGCTTCATTTTACGAAAGACAACTTTTTTTGGGCATGAAGAGATTCCTTTTACTCCGAGGAATATTTCACTTGCATTTTCATACGGTTTATGCTAAACTGTCGGAGTTGTGATCGTGGCGGTCCGCTGTATTCGGGACAAATGAGTGTCCATAGACCGGTTTTCCGGGATTTTCGTTATGATATGATGAGTAGAATGAACGCCTGATCCTGAAAATCTTATTTTGGAGGTTGTATCATGAACAACACAGAAATCATGAAAAGCATCGAGGATTCTCAGGTGCGCAAGGAGGAACTGAAGTTCCATGTGGGCGATACCGTGCGCGTATCCGCTATGATCAAGGAAGGAAACCGCTCCCGTATTCAGGTATTTGAAGGTACCGTGATCAAGGAGCAGGGAACAGGAGCAAGAAAGACCTTCACCGTTCGGAAGAATTCCAACGGCGTTGGTGTTGAGAAGACCTGGCCGGTTAATTCTCCTCTGATCGAGAAGGTTGAGGTTGTTCGCATGGGTAAGGCAAGACGTGCTAAGCTGTACTACCTGCGTGACCGTGTCGGCAAGCGTGCGAAGGTTAAGGAGATCGTAAGATAATAAGGAACCTGATGGATACCGGAGTTTTGAATAAGGACTCCGGTATCTCTCTTATACGGGACCTGCATACCGGGACGCGGGTCATTTGGTTTGATCGGTTATGAAGAGAAAGCATATCGGCGGACAGGATTTCATACTCCAGAAGAAGGAGACACAGAACGAGCAGAAGCAGAAGCGGAAGAAAGTGATCCGCGAGATTCGTGCTCTTCTTCTTGTGGTCTTTTCCGCTGCGGTTCTCGGATATGCATTTATCACCTTTGTGATGCAGACCGTAGCGGTGCGGGGGCCGTCCATGGAACCAACCCTCTACAGTAAGGATACCGTGATCCTGAATAAGCTGTCCTATGTCTTTGGTTCTGTGGAACCGGGGGATGTGGTGGCGATCCGTGCCATTGGAAGCGATGAATATTATGATATCAAACGGGTGATCGGTGTCCCCGGCGATAAAGTAGCCGTTGTGGGAGGAAAATTTCTTGTAAATGATCAGCCCCTGGATCCTTCCTATGATCCGGGGATCATTACCTCTGTCGGACGGATGACATCCTCCGTAACACTGGGGGAAAATGAATACTTTGTTATCGGTGACAATCCCGCCAGCAGTGAGGATTCCCGTTTCTCAACCTATGGAAATGTAACAAAAAATTCAATCCGTGACAGAGTGGTTTATGTTCTGACTAAGGAAAGGCGTGGGAGTCTGAAGAATGAACAGTCAAAATGACAGAAAACCCGTGATCCAGTGGTATCCGGGACATATGACCAGTGCGCTTCGTATGATGCAGGAGAATATGAAGCTGATCGATATCGTGATCGAGTTGCTGGATGCCCGTGTACCCGGGGCCAGCAAAAATCCTGATATTGATAAGCTGGCCAAGGGAAAATTCCGTCTTCTGATCATGAATAAGGCTGATCTGGCGGATCCTGCAGTGACGGCCCGCTGGAAGGATTTCTATGAGAAAAAAGGCTTTGCTGTCCTTCTGATGGATTCCCGCAACCGGAAGGATACCCAGCAGGCATCCAAAGCGGTACAGGATATCTGCCGGGAAAGGATTGAAAGAGACAGGAAGAGAGGAATTGCAGGGCGGACCATCAAGGCTATGGTTGTGGGAATACCGAATGTGGGAAAGTCCACATTTATCAATTCCTTTGCGGGACGCGCCTCCGCCAAAACCGGAAATAAGCCCGGCGTTACAAGAGGAAAGCAATGGATACGCATTTCAAAGGACATGGATCTTCTGGATACGCCCGGTATTCTGTGGCCGAAATTCGAGGATCCCGCAATCGGAGAAAGACTGGCGTGGATCAATGCCATCAATGAAGATATCCTGGTTCCGGAGGTGCTTGCAGAGGGGCTTCTTGCATTTTTACAAAAAACTTGTTGCAATCACATCACAGACAGGTATAAAATCACAGAGGGTATGTCTGTCAGTGAGGCGATGACACAGATTGCGGACATCAGAAAATGTCTGAAAAAAGGAAATGAACCGGATTATGAAAAAGCAGCAAAATGCCTGCTGGAGGATCTGCGGAGTGGAAGGCTCGGACGGATCACGCTGGAGTTTCCGGAGGAGTAGATAAAATGGGATATTTTGACGAAGAAGAAAAAAATGCACCGGCGGATGATATGTCCGCTCTTGCTGAAAGCAAAACTCTCTCAAAGGAAGAAAAGGCTGCAGAGAAGGAAAAGCTGAGACAGGAAAAGCAGCGCGAGAAGGAACTGAAACAGCGTGAGAAGCTGGAGA
>JAFXZW010000049.1 GCA_017541035.1 Eubacterium sp.
ACTGATCAGTAGATCCGGGTTTTCTGCAAATGCGGTTTCCGTAATCTCGATGCGAAGCTGGTCTGGCGTGATGCCATACTTCTGGATCAGCCTGCTGAATTGGCCCGGAATGTCCCGATCTTCTCGGATGTCACAGCGCGATACATTCACAGATACGGAACGGCGAATGCCCTGCTCGTTCCAGCGATGTAAGTCCTGACAGACCTTATCCCATACAAAGCAGTCCAAATCATAAATGAGTCCGGATTCCTCCAATACGGTAATAAAATCCGAAGGATACAAAAAGCCTAACTGATCGTGATCCCAGCGGCAAAGAGCTTCTGCTCCCGTAATTTTTCCTGTTTCATAATTCACTTGAGGCTGGTACCAAACATAGAGACTACCAGATCGGATTGCAGAAGGCAGATGATTGATAACTTCAGCGACTTGTTTGCCTTTTTCCCACTGCTCAGGGTTATAAAAATCATAACCTTCGTTTCGGGTATCGCGAACTTTTTTCTCCGCCATACGAGCACAGTCCATCATGTGGTCAATATTGATTTGCTGGTGATCTGTCGGGGTAACCACGTAAATGCCTCCACATAACAGCACCCGATTCTCCTTGCCTTGATCTATAAAATAGTTTCGTACCGGAGCAAGTACCTCCTGATCGTCCCTCCGCAGTTCTTCATCTCCTCCATTATGGCGAAGAACAACAAATCGATCCGCTGTAACGCGCCCAATAGCCTCCTCATCTGAAAGAGTCTCCAATGTCTGGTTGACCCAGAATCGAAGAAGCTCGTCCCCGGAAGACATACCGAGGCTTTCATTGATAAATTTGAAATTCTTGATATTAGCGTAAACGAGCAAATATGGCGTGTCCGGACGGGATCGTAGTAATTCCGTAGCCTGTTTCCGAAATCCATCCAAACTTAGCACACCCGTCAGGGGATCATGATCGACCAACTGACGGAGCTTCTCCTCGTGCGCCGCACGAATAGCACGGTTTTTCAGTACAGCGACAGCTATCAGCGCTATAATAAGAAGTACGACTAACAGCATGATCAGCCCATACTGATAAAGATAATCTGAAAAACCATATTGATAGAGTTTCCGAGACGTATAGTCCAGAGTGATGGCCTGCCGACGTGTGTCAGTCAATCCGGCAATTCCATCATTCAAACGATCAATTATCTCGCGACCCTGCTGAGTATCCAGAGTGCCCGCTCGGAAATCCATAGAGAACATAGCACCAGGCTGGACTTTCAAATCGGAATAGGATGGTTTTTGTAACACATAGCTCCAAACATAGGAATTATGCAACAAAGCGTCCACTTCGCCTGCGCGTAGGGCTTTCACGCATTCCGGCATGGTTTCATACAGGGTGATCTCCATTCCCGGATATAACTGTTGAACTGTTTCTGCTCCGGCTGCAAGGGAGTGAAGCATCCCTACATGAAGTTCGTTGAGCTGCGGAAGATCTCCATTGCCTTTTGTGACAAGGGTAAATGGTGTCTGTATAAGATTCTCCGTAACAATGCTCGGCTTTCCGGAGGCACTTGGAACAGCGCTTCCGAAAGGCATAACAACATCATAGGCCTCATTATCTAAAGCCTCTTTCAGTGTCGCTTCTTTGACGCGAATGAATGATACGTCGTACCCAGCATTCTCCGCAACAGCCCGCATTAAATCTACGCCAATGCCTACAATTTCACCCGTATCGGCGTCCAGGTAGAATACCGGGCATCGATCCACAGGTACACCGACCGTTAACGCACTATCCTCGTTCTCACCCGCAGCAGCCAATGCTGGCATGATGAAGCAAGATAATGCTATGGTAAGACAAATGGCGGTAGCGATCAGGGAGAGTATCTTGGGTTTTAGGTGTTTCTGAACTCGCACCCTGTTGCACCTCCTATCGGGCAATTGCTTCTGCAGACTTTCTTTTATAGGTCAGTTCCACATCATAGCCAAGCTCGTCCATCATCTTTACGAACGTCTTATTGACGATCTGCTCCCGGCCCTTGGTAATGCGATTCACATATGGAAGTGACACATCAATTCTCTCGGCGACCTCCTTTTGAGAAGTCCCGGTTTCAATGCACTTTGTCTTTATGTCCAACTCGATATTATTTAATAGCATTGTACATCCCTCGCTAAATAGTTAACCAATGACTAAATTATTATAACACCGGTTTTCTGAAAATTCCAGTCCCCAAAACGTAAAAAAAAGACGCCCCCGAAGGAGCGCCTGAAATGTCTGGGTGTTTGCTGTGTTTACATCTGGACCTCGGTCTCAAGACCGGATTTGAATTCAAAGTCGAGGTGGTCTTCGTAAACCGTGATCCGTTCGATCAGCCGCCTGACCATCCCTTCATCGTAATCCGTCACCGGTTCCTGAAGCTCATCCAGAAAGGCTTCGAGGTCTGTTTCACGGTTACATTGTACCGTCTGTGCTTACGCCGTGATCTCCACCTCGCATGGGAGCATGAACCGTAGGTCGTCTTTGGCGTACACCGTCAGGTACTCGACCAGGCTTCCCCAAAGGTCCTCGCTGAAGTCCGTCACCTCGTCGGGAAGGCTTTACGGCGTCGTGATGAACCGCTCATCGACATCCAGATTTCACCCCCTCTGATGGCTTCACCCCCTTCCGCTAATGTAGGGGGTGAGAGGATGTGTTTGTAGCAAATCGAAGATACTAGGTTTTTTGAGAATATTACCGACACTGGCCGCTGTCCATACAAAACCGTCGGTGTGACCGTGGTAGTTTTTTCTTTCATCCCTGCTGATCAACCGGACTGCAGGGCATGTTATATCACGCCCGTTAAGCTTCCTTGCAATATCGGCAAGCTTCATACCGCCAAGCCGCATATCAAATATGTCCCTTACTACAGCCGCTTCTTCCGGTACTACCAAAAGCTTCCGTTTATCCGTAATTCCCGGCACTTAATTCTAACCACGCCCCATACGTTTTTTTTCGTCCTCTGATGCAGAGTATGGTATGGTGGCAGGACATGTTATCTTAAAGTGTCTATATATATCGTTCATATTCTTCACTGGATCAGATGTTAATAGGTATTCAGGAAAAATCTGGACTACTTGATATTGCATTATAGAAAAAACAATCTCCGGACTCCACCCTGTGCCATGAAGACGGTCCATCAGGATCTTGAT
>JAFXZW010000050.1 GCA_017541035.1 Eubacterium sp.
ATCGCGAAGTGAGTTCAAAGCGCCGATGGTTTGGCCGCCACCGTCTTATGCGAAGCATAAAAGACGGTGGAGGACAAAGCAGCGGGATAGCGCGCCAGCGCGTCGACTCGACAGAAGCGAAGCGAATGTCGAGCCGGAGCATCGCGAAGTGAGTTCAAAGCGCCGATGGTTTGGCCGCCACCGTCTTATGCGAAGCATAAAAGACGGTGGAGGACAAAGCAGCGGGATAGCGCGCCAGCGCGTCGACTCGACAGAAGCGGAGCGGATGTCGAGCCGGAGCATCGCGTATTCATTATTTTTATATATGCAGCAAACGGAAGGAAAACAGTTATGATCACTTTGGAAAATGTGACGATGAAGTACCCGACAGGTACCGTCGCCCTGCAGGATGTCAGTCTGCACATCGATAAAGGTGAGTTTGTCTTTATCGTCGGCAGTACGGGCTCCGGTAAAACAACTCTACTGGAGCTGCTGCTTCGGGAGCTTGTTCCCACCAGGGGACATATCGAAGTAGCCGGCTTTAACTACAGCAAATTGAAGAAAAAGCAGATTCCGCGCCTTCGCAGAAAGCTGGGCGTGGTGTTCCAGAACTTCCGCCTGATCAAGGACCGGACGGTATATGAAAATGTGGCATTTGCCCAGCGTGTCATTGAGACGCCGCCACGTTATATCCGCAGACAGGTTCCGGCCATGCTGACGATGGTAGGGCTTGCGGACAAATACAAATCCTATCCCAGACAGCTTTCCGGTGGTGAACAGCAGCGTGTCGCGCTTGCGCGTGCACTGGTAAATAAGCCGGATATCATCCTTGCGGATGAGCCGACAGGTAACCTGGATCCGAAGACCACATGGGAGATCATGAACCTCCTGGAGGAGATCAACGCAAAGGGAACCACGGTTGTTGTGGTTACTCATAACAAGGAGATCGTCGACGTCATGAAGAAGCGTGTTATCAAGCTGAAGAAGGGCGTCCTCGTAAGTGACGTTGAGAAGGGAGGGTATATCGAAGATGAGGATTAGTTCGATCGGATATACCTTCCGGCAGGGTATTAAAAATATTCGGAGGAACCTGCTTTTTTCGCTGGCCTCCATCGGTACCATTATTGCATGCCTTTTCCTTTTTGGAATCTTCTATGCCGTGCTGATGAATTTCCAGACAGCCATTAAGAAGATTGAAGGCAATATTTCCATTTCCGTATTCTTTGATGTGGGGATCACACAGGATCAGATCGATCTGATCAGTGAGCAGATCCGTACGAGGGATGAGGTAGCGACACTGGATTTCATATCCGCTGATCAGGCCTGGGAGCAGTTCGTAAAGGATAATTACGATGATCCCGATGCGGCGATGGAAACCTTCGGAGAGGATAATCCGTTGAAGAATTCTGCATCCTTCACCATAACCATGAAGGATGTATCCAATCAGTCGGAATTTGTGCAGTTCCTGGAAGGAATCAAGGGTGTGCGTAAGGTGAAGAGCTCTGAGTACACGGCAAATAACGTGGCTGCCATCAACACCTTCGTTGGATATGCATCGGGTGCGATCATCCTGATCCTGTTCCTGGTATCCATCTTCCTGATCAGTAATACCATTACCATCGGTATCACGGTCAGAAAGGAAGAGATCAAGATCATGAAGCTGATCGGTGCGACAAATGCCTTTGTCCGCACGCCGTTCATTGTAGAGGGTGTGCTGATCGGACTGATCGGTTCCGTGATCCCCGTTGTATTGCTCTGGTATGTCTATGACGGGGTTCTGAATTATGTGGTGGGACGGTTTGCTGTTCTCAGGACAGTCTTTGATTTTATTCCCGCAAAGGATCTCTTTGTGGTACTGGCACCGGTTTCCCTTGCACTGGGAATCGGTATCGGCTTTATCGGAAGCTTCCTTACCACGAGAAAGCATCTGAAGGTATAGGACTTCATTAGCTACAGTATATCTGCCGGAAAGGAGGAGGAATATGAGAAAACCTGTTAAAATGCTGCGTTACATTGCTGTCTATCTTTTGATCCTACTTCTGGCGGGGTATGTTGTCTATGCGGATCCGGCGGATGACTCTTCGGAAGAAACAGCTTCTTCCGAGGATGCAGAGCTGGTGGGAACAGGTGTCACACGGGAGAAGGATTCCGAGGATTCCTCAGAAGGATCTTCCGAGGATACAGAGAGCAGCTCTGAAGAGGATCCGGAGGCAACAGTGGATCCGGAGGATCCGGAAGCCACAACAGAACTGACTTCGGAGCAGCAGATCACAATTCTTGCTTCCTATTATTCGATGGAGGAAATCCTGAAAATGAAGGAAGCCTACGAACAACGGCAGAATGAGGTGACGGCTGCTGAGGCAAAACTGCAGAAAATGGAAGCCAGGCAGGGTGATTACATTTCAACCCTGAAAGAACTGGATAACATGATCATCGAGCTCCAGGATAAGATCAATCAGATGGAGGAGGATCGTCGGGAGACGGAGCTTGCCATCGCAAGACTGAATGATGATCTGGAGGCAGCACAGAAGGAAGAGCAGGAGCAGTACGAAAGGCTGAAGGAGCATATTCGAAATGCTTATGAGAACGGTAATTATTCCGTAGTGGATGCGATCCTGAATGCGGAGAGCTTTGCGGATCTCATCAATAAGCCGGAGTATGTTCAGGCAGTCAGTCAGTATGATTCCGAACTGTTGGATGAATACAAGAAGACCAGTACCGGTATTGCAAATCGGAAACTGATGCTTCAGGTACTAATCGATGGTACCGGAGTTCTTCAGAAGTCTTATGAGGAACAGCAGGAAGCCATGGTGCTCATGACGGAAGCCAAAATGGATGAGATCCTGCGTTATCAGAGCTCCATAGATGCCCAGAAGGTAGAGGTGGGCAGGCAGAGAACTCTGGAAGAGGAGATAGAAGCACGTCTTCAGGAAATGGAGATGGCACAGCTGGTAACCATCAGCTACACGCCAACCACCTTTGCGGGCGGCATTTTTGTATGGCCGCAGCCTTCCAGCTTTTACATCACGTCGGATTACGGCTGGCGTGGGGACATCGGCATTCCCGGTGCATCCAAGGATCATAAGGGAATCGATATTTGGGCAAATATGTATGATCCGGTTGTGGCGGCAGCCCAGGGTACCGTATGCTATGTGGGGTATTACGGAACGGGAGGCAAGACGGTGATGATCGATATCGGAAGCTCCATCACCATCATTTACCACCATTTGAATGATTATGCCGTAGAGCTGGGGGAATTTGTTCAGGCAGGTCAGGTGGTGGGCTATGTCGGTATGACCGGTGTAACAGGTGGCCCTCATCTTCATTTCAGCGTACGCGTGAACGGAGTCTATGTGAATCCGCGGCCGTATCTGGGACTGCCTGTGAACAATCAGGTGGTTATCATTCCGACGGAAATCAATACGGGGGAGAATACAACCGAAGAAACATCAACAGAAGAATCTTCAACCGAGGTGACTTCAACCGAAGAAACAACGACCGAAGAGACAGAAGATACTGCCAATACTACAGAAGAAGAACCGCCGCAGGGCGACTAAGCGGTTCAGGATACTACAGGAAGGCGCTAGGATATGAAACGGTTCAGGAACGCTGCGGTGCCGGTTATGGCTGCATTGACCATAGGCCTGCTGGGCGGCTGCGGGGATGAGGATACGAAGACATCGGAAACCACCTCATCAATAACGGCGGAATTCGATGCAAATTCCGATGAAGTTAAAAATAAAACTCAGAAGATTGAGGACTTGATCAATTCCCGTTTCTACTTTTCACAGGATGAAGAGAAAAGAGAGGAAGCATATTACGACGGTTTGCTTGAGGGACTGGATGATCCTTATTCAGTCTATTATACCGCGGATGAGTATTCGCGGATGATGGAGGATGACTCCGGTGAATATGTCGGGATTGGAGCTATGGTAACGCAGAATGCGGAAACCGGGGTGATCTCGGTGGTAAGACCTTTTCGCGGAAGTCCTGCAGCAAAGGCAGGTTTGCAGCCGAAGGATGTCTTCGTAGAGATCAACGGTATGAAGCTGACCAGTGATATGCTGCTGGAGGACGTGATCAACATGATCCGCGGGGAGGAGAATACGGTCGCGGAGTTAAAAATGTACCGTGAAGGAGAAAAGGACTATCTGACCTTCCGGGTAGAAAGAAAAAAGGTTGAGCATATCACCGTTGACTATGAGGTGCTGGATAACGGTTTCGGGTACATTTACGTGGAACAGTTCATTGAGAATACCTATGATCAGTTCAAGGAGGCGGTGGACTACCTGACATCCCGGAATGTGAAAGCGCTTATCATCGATATCCGGGATAACCCGGGGGGCTTTACATCTTCTGCCTGCAGTATGGTAGATTATCTGCTGGAGGATGATCACATTGCAGAGGGCGATGAGACGAAGACGCCGGGCCTTCTTATTACCATGAAGGATAAGAGTGAAAAGATCATCCAGAAGGATAGCTGCAGTGACCAGCACAGCGTAGATCTTCCCATTGCCGTTTTGGTGGATGAATACTCGGCCAGTTCATCGGAAATCTTTGCCGGAGCGCTGAGGGATCATAAAAAAGCGATCCTGGTGGGGGTAAAAACCTACGGAAAGGGAATCGTTCAGGTGGTTTATCCGCTGGGAGACGGATCCGCTGTCAAACTGACGATAGCAGCGTATTTCCTCCCGTCGGGAACCAGCGTTCAAGGTGATGGTCTTGTACCGGATGCCGAAATTGAAATGGATATGGAGCTCAGAAGGCAGATTGATCTCCCTCATAATAAGGACGTACAGCTTCAAAGGGCAATCACGGAACTGGGCGGAGAACCCCTTCCGTAGAGTTTGACGATCGAGCAGGAGGTGGCGGAAGTCACCACCTACTCGATTCGTTGCCTCTGCAGCTTTTGGTTTTTTACGTAAAAGGATATGAATATGAAAAAAAATAAGAAAGTGGGAGCCTGGATCGTTTTGATGTTCGGGCTTCTGATCGGCGTCTTTCTGGGGGGACAACTGATCTATTTTGCAAAGATCAGGAATCTGGAACAGGCGGATACCGAAAAAGCTTCTGAGAAGCAGACGGAACTGGTGAAGGAGATTGTTTCGGAAGAAGAACCGGAAAAAGAGCATGCGCATTGGGTGGAGATGGAAGGCAAAAGATCCTTCATCAATGAAGACGGTGTGCTTCTGAAAAATACATGGGTAACTGAAAATGGGCAGTCCCGTTATCTGGGCTATGACGGATATATGGTGACGGGTTTCTGCTGGGTGGACGGGAAGCTGCGTTACTTTGAAGCAGACGGACGTCTGCGCAAGGAGATCGGCTGGCTTTATAAGGACGGGAACCGTTATTATATCGATGATTTTTCCAATGTGGTTTATGGACAAAAAAAGAAGATCGGAGAGGATACTTACTATTTCAACCGCTCCGGCGTGATGCAGACGGGAAAGATCGAAGTAGGTTCGGATTCATTCATTTATGCCGGAAATAATGGCGCAATCCTGTATGATCAGGATTTTGAACTGGACGGGCTGACTTACCATGCCGATGCGGATGGAGTGGTTTTCGTCGGCACCATGTATGAAAAGGCACAGGGATATGGGAGCGATACGGATTTTCTCATTCTCTGTAATCTGGCTACGCAAAAAACTGCCGTTTTTAAGGGAAAAAAGGGACAATGGCGTTTACTCAGAGAAATGATCGTTTCCACCGGCGCACCGATCAATCCTACGCCGAAGGGAGAATATAAGACGACCATCCATACGGAGCATTTCAACAGCTATGGAGTGCGGGCCTGGTATGCGACCGGCTTTATCGGGGGGCTTTATCTCTTCCACAGCTCTCCGTATGAGATCGATTCCGCACCAAGGGTTTGTACGGATCCCCGGCTGGGCGTAGCTGCGTCCCATGGTTGTGTACGGATGGCGCTTGAGGATGCGAAATGGATGTATGATACGCTTCCTCTTAGAACAAAGGTTGTAATATATGAGGAGTAGCCCCGAAGGGCTACTCCTTTTCTCTTGTACGATATGTTGGTGCTTTGTATGTGCGATATGTTCATCAGGCAGGTGCTTTGCCTGCGCGATTAGGCGTTACTTTTTTCTTTTTCGGCGATTGCCCGCGCGATGGTCTTATACATGAGATCCGGCTCTATGGGTTTGGACAGGTGTGCATTCATGCCCGCTTCCAAAGAGCTTTTCACATCTTCATCAAAGACATTGGCTGTCATGGCAATGATGGGGATTTCTCCCGCGTCGGGGCGATCCAGCGCCCGGATGGCCCGGGTTGCGGTGAGGCCGTCCATGACGGGCATTCGGACATCCATCAGGATGACATCGTAATATCCGGCAGGCCGCTCCTTAAACATTTCCAGAGCTATGACACCATTTTCAGCGTGCTCAGCCAGGATATCCTCCAGATCCAGCAGATCCTCCAGAATCTCGGCGTTCTGTTCCACATCCTCTGCCATAAGAACTCTTCGCCCGGCAAGCTTGATTTCAGGTGCATCAGATGATTGATCGGAGGTGTTTTTCTCTTCTTCAAGTTGCCTTTCAGATGGCTTTATGGTAACGGTAACGGTAAATGTACTTCCGACGCCCTTTTCACTTTCCACGTGAATGCTGCCGCCCATCATTTCCACAAAATTACGGGAAATGGCCATACCGAGGCCGCTGCCGCCATAGCGATTGGTGGAGGTTGCATCCTCCTGAGAGAAGGCCTCAAAGAGTTTGGGAATGTATTCCTTGTCCATTCCGATTCCCGTATCCAGCATGGTAAACCGGAGCGTACGATAATCATCACCGGCCTCCAGCTGCTCGGCCCGCAGAGTGACCTTTCCGGGGGCTTCCGTGAATTTTACTGAGTTACCGAGGATATTGATCAGGACCTGCTTCAGCTTCATGTCATCACCGAAATAATAGTCCTCCACGCCGTCGATCACCTGACACTCATATTCAAGTCCCTTCTCTTCACACTGACCGTTGATAATGATGTTGATCTGATTCAGGATCTCAGTCAGGGCAAACTCATCATTTTTCAGTTCCATTCTTCCGGATTCAATCCGGCTCATATCCAGGATATCATTGATCAGGGTGAGAAGATGCTTGGCACTGGCGCCGATCTTCTCAAGTTGATCTCTTGTCTCAGGCGTGAGATCAGGATTACGGAGAGCCATATTGTCCAACCCGATGATTGCATTCATGGGGGTTCGGATCTCATGGCTCATATGTGACAGGAAGCTGGTTTTCGCGCGATTGCTTTCCTCGGCCAGAGCCTTCTCTACCTCAACCTGTTTCTCCCTTTTCTGGATCAGAGAATAGATGGAGAAGAGGACAATCAGAGTCATGAAGATGAGAATGATCTGGGTTGCATTGGCAGCACTGACAGAGTTATCGATCCTGCTCAGCTCATTTTGGACCACCCCCGAGTCCTGCACAGTACCTGTGATAGAATTGTGGTTTGCGATGGTACTTCCGGCATTCTCCACCACTGAGTCCGTAACCTGACGCAGCCAGACGGTGGAGGTGAAAATGATCAGCCCCAGCATAACGATCAGAGCTACATTTGACCTTCCGAGACGGTGTTCCCTGTCCTTGCCCAAAAGGTAACGGAAGGCGAGGAATCCGAGGAATCCCCATGCAGCCAGGATCAGATAGGATTCCGTGGCAAGAGTTCTTACGGAGATCAGGTTCGGAATCAGAAAGGCCAGAGCAAAGAAAATGGATATAATGAGCCCGATAATACCAATGATGACTGTTTTTTTATTACCCTCAGCCTGAGCGGCTTTTATTGCTGCTGCGGAGGAGAAGGCATAGGCAACGGTTGCACCGACGGTTGTTACATCCACGATCCAGCTGATCCATGTCCTTCCGAAGAAAGGAAGGATGATGGAGATGCCGAGGATGCAGAGAATGGCTCTGCGGGGAACAAGGAATTTATCCTTTTTTCCGATCCAGGGCGGAAGCATTTTATCCTCAGAGAGTCTGGAAATCAGACGGCTGAGAGCAATATAATGTCCGATCAGTCCCGTGAAAATGCCTCCGAGGGCTGCAAGGCCAAGGATAAGGGAACCCCAGTTGCCCATGATCGTATAGGCAGCGTTAAATGTCGGCTGAGCCTGGTTGCCGTTGTAGTTGTCCAGATTATTTACATATTCGAACCATGAGGATGATCCTTCAGGAAGCCGCTGAACAGCCAGTATGACCAGAGCGATATAGGCAATGGCGGAAGTGAGAAGAGAAACCCCGAGAATGCGCCCGCTCTTTTTTAAAGAGAATTTTGCCTCGGCAGCGGAGTGGGAAATGGATTCAAAACCCGCAAAGGCCCAGGGAGCAAGGGCAAAAATGGTAAAGATACCAAAGGAAGGGGTACTTTGCTCTGCGAAAGGTGCGGTAGAAGCGGGTGCTCCGTCCCGGTTGAACATGGCTGCGGTAAAACAGATGATCACGCCGATCAGCAGTAGGCCTGCCATCAGGATTTGAGCTCTTGCACCCAGCGATCTACGGAGACAGAGAAATGCCGCCAGGGCCAGAGCAAAGACGGACAGCAGGATTTCACCGAAATAGATATGGAAACCGGCTACTTCGTAATGGAATCCAAACTGGAACATATTTCCCAAAAGCGTTCTGGCAACGATGGGAAGAGCAGAAGCATTTGCCCATAGTATGGCGATGTAGGTGAGGATCAGAAACCAGGCGCACAGGAAACCGTGGTCATTTCCGAAGCATTTTGTGACATAAGTGTAGGTACCGCCCTCATCCGGATAGCGGTTCATCAGAAAATGATAATTCAGTGCCAGAACCAGCATGGCCAGAGCACCGATTCCGATTCCGATGGCCGTCCCCACAGGTCCGGCATTGGGGAGGAATATGGTTCCCGGCATCACAAAAGCACCCTGTCCGACACTACAGCCAAAAGCCAGAGCCCAGGCTCCGACGGCAGTCAGATAAGGGGTAATCTTCATATTCGACTTACTGCCGGTCAAATCACTCATACTGATGTATGCCCTCGCATGTCTTATGATAAAGTGAAGAAATCCCGGCGAGAAGCTCACGGATCTCATCGTCTGTGTGGGTTCGTTCATTTCCGGGGCGGTATTCCTCCGCGATCTCGGATGCTTTTGCGGAGAGTTCCGTCAGGCCGAGGTTGGCAGTGATGCCCTTTACGGCGTGAGCTGTTTCGAAGAGCTGTGTGGGATCCATGGTTTTGCCGGCTTCGAGAAGTTTTTCCACAACGCCGTTTACCGGAAGCTTCCGGATATGTTTATCGATCAGTTTTTCAACCCGGAGTACCCTAAGGGCCTGATCATAGTCTCCGCCTATCATTTGATATAATTCCTGAAGTGTCATTTATTCTTCCCTCCCTTTCGAGCGTTTTTGCAGTTCAAGTACCAGTAATTTTTCGAATTCTTCCGGAGGAAGCGGTCGGGAGAAGTAGTAGCCCTGCACCAGATCACATCCGCCGAAACGCAGGATATTGAGTTGGCTTCGGGTTTCCACACCCTCTGCCACTACAGCAACATTCAAGTATTTGGCAATGTCCAGGATCAATGATACCAGACGCCGGTCCGTGTCATTGTTCTCCAGATTCCGAATGAATTTCATATCCATTTTCAGAACATCGATCGGCATATCGGAAAGCATGTTCAGAGACGAATACCCGGAGCCGAAATCGTCCATTTCAATCTCAAAGCCCTTCTCCCGAAGGCGACGGATCACATCCAGCACCTGAAGTGCGTTATCCGTATAGGATGATTCCGTCACCTCCAGCTTCAGCTGGCGATATTCCAGTTTGTTGTCTTCCACGATAGAAACCAGACGGTCGATCAACGAAGGATCGAAAACGTCCGAACGGGACAGATTGACGGAGACAGGAAGAGTGAAGCCGTATTTATCACGCCATCTGACGATCTGACGGGCAGTTTCATTCCAGACGTAATTATCCACGACGCTGATCAGCCCGTTGCTCTCGAAGAGCGGGACAAAGTCACCCGGAGAGATCATACCAAGCTCAGGGTGTTTCCAGCGAACCAGAGCCTCGGCACTGGAGAGGGTCGGGACATCGTTCTGAATGTTGTATTTCGGTTGATAATAGACGACGAACTGACCTTCCTCAACAGCAGCCCGCAGGTCATTCAGAAGACGCTGATTCAGGAGCTCCTTATTCAGCATTTCATCATTGTATATCTTGAGGGAGTTCTGGAAATCTCCCCGGATCATGTTGCAGGCGGCCTGAGCACGGTCAAACATCAGAACGGGAGTGACCTCCTCCTGCCAGACATTGACACCCATGCGGATGTGGAGATTGACATCGGAGGAAAGCGCATTCAGTCTTTCCTGAAATCGTGACAGAAGCCGGGGATAATCCTCCCGATGCAGGCAGTAAATGCCAAACCGGTCTGCTTCAAACCGGCTTGCGATTCCCTGGGTTTCCCTTAAAAAAAGATTGATCTCATCCCCCAGCGCCCGGAGTACGTGGTCTCCAAAGTCTCTCCCGTGCAGTGCATTGACGGAGTGGAATTTATCGATGTTCAGAACGATCGCGTCCAGGTGCATATCCCGATGATACAGGAACAGGCGGTTTGCATATTCGTAGAAGAAGTTCTTGCTGTAAAGCATCGTCAGCGGATCGTTCTCCGCTGCGGAGATCAGCTGGCGGCCCTCGCTCAGCTCGATGATCCTTCCGACCCGGGCCAGGATGATGCCCGGAAGATCAAAGGGTTTGGTGATAAAATCCGCTGCCCCCATTTCCAGAGCCTGCAGCTCGGCGTCCTTATCCGCAGTAAGGACAATGATGGGGAGATCCTTTAATTCCGGATCGTTTTTTACAGCTGTCAGAACTTCATAGCCATTCATGACCGGCATCATCAGGTCCAGCAGAACGATGGAAAGCTCTTTCTGATGTTTACGCATCAGTTCGAGAGCTTCCTCTCCGTTTTTGGCAAAGATCACTTCGTAATCGCTCTCCAGGATCACACCCAAAGCGTCCCGGTTAATTTCGTGATCGTCTACAACAAGAACCAGTTCGGGGCGTTGTATCTGTTTCGTCCTGAGCATTCTTACTTACTCCTTTCCCTGCTGTCTTTCAATCTCACCTTTCAGAGTCAGGTAAAGGAGATCCGCATCTGTTGGCTTGGCGAGATGTACGTTCATTCCTGCTGAAAGGGAAGCCTTGATATCACTGTCAAAAGCATTTGCTGTAAGACCGATGATGGGGATGGTCTTTGCGTCCGGTCGGGTCAGTGCCCGGATCTCTCTGGTGGCGGTCAGTCCGTCCATGACCGGCATGCGCAGATCCATCAGAATGGCGTCATAATAACCGGCATCCTGGTTCCGGAACATTTCCAGAGCAACCTGTCCGTTCTCGGCATGCTCTGTCTCCATGCCTTCCAGCTCCAGCAGGTCGGCAACGATTTCCGCATTTTCGGGAAGATCCTCAACGATCAGAATCTTTTTCCCTTCCAGATTTGATTCCTCCTTCTGAGGAAGGACAGGGGCTTTTATTTCGGTAATACGGAACGGAAGGGTTACGGTAAAGGAAGATCCTTTTCCTTTTTTGCTTTCCACGTTGATGGATCCACCCATCAGATCAACGGCTTTTTTTGTGACAGAGAGTCCCAGACCGCTTCCTCCGAAGCGGTTTGTAATGCCCTCGTCCTCTTTGGAAAAGGCATCAAATACATGGGAGATGAATTCCTCATCCATTCCGATCCCCGTATCCCGGATCGTAAAGCGGCACAGGGCTTTTTCTCCGGAATATTCCACATCCGTCCGGAAGCTGATCTCGCCTGGTGTTTCCGTATATTTTACGGCATTATCCAGAATATTGAGCAGCACCTGCTTTAGTTTCATAGCGTCACCGATATAGGCCACATTTTTCTCGGAGGGAGGAGAGTAGCTGTACTGAAGTCCCTTGTCGGCACACATGGAATTAACGATGACGTTGACCTGCTCAAGGGCTTCGCCAAGAGAGAATTCTTCCTCCTGAACCGGAAGACTATCCTGGTTGGTCTCATGCATGTTCAGAATGTTGTTGACGAGTCCGAGCATATGTGTCGCGCTGAGATCGATCTTTTTCAGATACTGACGTGTTTCCGGCCGAAGGGTCGGATCCTTCAAAGCAAGATTATCCAGACCGATGATCACATTCATGGGGGTACGCATTTCGTGACTGACATTCGCAAGGAAGCTGGCTTTAATGCGACTGCTTTCCTCGCGGGCCAGAAGTGCTGCTTCCTGTTGCTCATTTTTCAGAAGCTGCAGGGTAATGCCGCGCAGGATCCGGTACATGATGAACACAAAAATACTACCTCCGAACAGGATGGCAGCTACCATGATATCCGGTTCTCCAAAGATACCGATGAAGAGATAACCGAGGAGAAAAAAGATGAGAAGGACGATGGGAACGTAAAGAATACCGTTTCGGCTGTTCCAGCTTTTCTGGGATTTGACGAAACGGGCATAGCTGATAAAGCCGTAGATGTTAAAAACCATCAGGGCGGCACCGAGGAATATCATACTATAGATCAGGATTTCCAGCATAGCGTTCCCTCCCGGGTTGACCCGGATTACGGTGTGTCGGATGAGTTGAGGTTCGCCTGTATTGCTTTAATGGTACGAACACTAATAATGTATCATATTTTATAGGATTTTTCCACATTTTTAGAATCGAAAAAGGTGCCGGAGGAACGAGTCCCTCTGGCACCTTTTTCGATTTCTGTCAGGGTGATACATAATTCAGCGGATTTACCGGTGTACCGTTGACCCAGACCTCAAAATGGAGGTGAGGGCCGGCACAGATACCGGTCATTCCGGAGTAGGCGATGACGGTTCCGGCTTCCACATAATCACCGGAACTGTAACCGGCAAAGCCGGACAGGTGCTGGTAAAGTGTGGTAATCCCGCCGCCGTGATCCACACGGATGAAGTTGCCGCGCGCGCCGCTATAGGAGGTGTACATGACACGGCCTGCGGCTGCCGCTACGATGCTGTTTCCGACACCGACACCGATGTCGATGGCACTGTGGTAGCTCGTGGCACCGGCAACCGGGGGAGTACGATAGCCGAAATATGAGGTAATGTGGCGGCTGGCAGGGCATGGCCATCTCCAACCGGTAGAGCTGTAGGTCGGTGTTACTTCATCGTAGCTGTTGCTCTTGTTGTTGGATGAGGAAGATCCTGACGAAGAACCGCCTGATGAAGAACCACCTGACGAAGAACCGCCTGATGAAGAACCTCCGGATGAGGCTTTCTCCGCTGCTCTTGCAGCTTCAGCCTTTCTTCGCTCTTCTTCCTTGCGCTTCCTTTCTTCTTCCTCTTTCTTTCTTTTTGCTTCTTCCTGTTTCCGCTTGTATTCTGCTTCCAGACGACGGATCTCCGCGTCGCCTTCCTCGATCAACTTCTGATAGTCGTTAACCTCAACGCGGGTGTCATAGATCATATAGGAGTACTCTTCCAGCTTCTCTTTTTTGCCGTTCTGCTTGATCAGAAGCGCTTCTTTTTCGGCTTCCGCATCGGCCTTGATATCTTCGATCTCTGCCAGATCCTGGGTAAGCTTTTTTTCCTGCTCCTGTATGGTTTTCCGGATCGCGATCAGATCGGACAGCTGATTCTGGTCATAAATGGAAACCTGCTCAACATACTCCGACTGGTTGATGATGTTGGAGAAATCCTCAAGAGCCATCAGCGCGTCCATATACTGGATCTCACCGTTTTCATAGGCGTAGGCGATCCTCTCCTTCATATGGTCGTACTGGTTTTCTGCAGCGATGTGGGCGATCTGCAGATTCGACTCGGTTACGGCGATCTCAGCCTGGATCGCATTTCTCTGGGCGGTCAGCTGTCGGATGTTCTCCTGGGACTCATAGATCTCATTATCCAGCTCCTGAATGATGTCACGGATATTATTTGCTTCGATATTCAGGCTTTTCAGCTTATCCTGTGCTGCCTGCTTTTTCTTTTCCCGCTCCGCCTGCTTTCGTTCGATTTCCTTTATATCATCCTTTTCATCCGCATATACCACAGACCCGCTGAAATCAGCGTATCCTCCGGGACCGAGGAGAAAACCGGCACTCAGAACCAGTGCAGTGGCGGCCATTTTCCATCGTTTAAAATGTTTCATTTCTGTCTCCTGATTGTAACATTTTTGTAATAACTTTTGTTATCATATCATATAATATAATTTATGTAAATCTCTATTTGAAAAAAATTCACATATTTTTTGTGAGATAAAAATGAATGCCCGCCTGGAGGAAGATGAATTACATGGGAAGTGTCACATGGAAGCTGTTGGTCTTTTCATCGGAGGTGGCCCAGATCTTTCCGCCATGGGCTTCTGTGATGGAGGAGGCTATGGAAAGTCCCAGTCCGTAACCGGAGATTTTTTCCCGGGAGCTGTCTGCCCGATAGAAACGGTCAAAGAGATGAGAGATCTCCTCCTGGGTAAGAGGGACTCCTTCATCTGTCACCGTCAGGTGAAGCAATTTACCGGATTTTTCCTTTTTCAGCCGGATCACGGTTTCCGAATGCTCACTGCTGTATTTCAGAGCATTGTCAATGAGGATCTCCACCAGACGGCGGAGGGTGGTGCGGTCTCCGTTCACGGTGAGTCCGTCTTCAATCTCGCCGGTAAGCTTCCGGCTGTTCTCGTAGAAGACAGATTCCCAGGAGAGCAGGGCATCATCGGTGATTTCGCTGAAGGATATCTCCTGGAAGGAAGAGGTGTCGGAACCTACGTCACCTCTTGCGACTTCGAGTAGCTCCCCGATCAGTTCCTTCATACGGATGCTTTCCTCACGGACATTTTCCATACGATGCAGATTCCGCTTCAGCTTTCCTTCGGAGATGGACCGCTGATCTGTGTCAGGTGCTTCACTCTCCAATATTCCGTTCAGGGATCGTTCCACCATATCCGTGTTGGACATGATTACGGTAAGGGGTGTCTTCAACTCATGGGAAGCGTCGGCCACGAAGCGACGCTGGTCCTCCCAGGCTTTCTCTACGGGACGGATGGTCATGCGGGACAGGAAAAGGCTGAGCAGGAACATGGCAATGATAACGGCGGTGCTGATCCAGAGTGAGCGCACCAGTTCGGATCTGAGAAGCGATTGCTCAACGGACATATCAACAAGAGCCACAGCCGTAGAGCCGTCGCTCAGGGTTCTTTTCATGTATTTCAGGGAATGATCGGAAATCTCCCCGCTGTCTCGGGAAGCAGAGGTTGCGGTACGGATCAGACCATCCACGTCATCTGTATTGATGAAGAAGATATTATTCTGTATTACGGTGATGGAGTCGGAACTGTCGATCATGGCAACCAGAACTGCGGTGCGTGACATTCTGTCACGGAAATCGGCAAGATTCCCCTTGTGACGGCCGAAATCCCCCTGCATGGGATCGCCTTCGGAAATGGGGGGTGCATTGTTTGGACCGGACGGGATAAAATCATCCGGATTATTCCGCATACGGGAAATGGAATTGAGGGCATTTTCCAGAGTTTCGCGGGTTTCATTTTCAAAGGACCTGAGAGAACTGAAATACTGCACACCGAAGATCACAACAAGAAAAACCACGACAATGGCCATCATTACCGCAATGAATTCGATTCGCAGCTTTCGGATCACCGGATTCCGGTATCCTTTTTTCTTCTTTCCACTCATCATGCGCCCTGCCCATCCTCCAAATGATATCCGACCTTGCGGACAACGACGATGGTTACTGTAGACTTCAGAGCATTCAGCTTCCTGCGGAGGAAGGAAATATAGGCCTCCACGTTATTATCCCCCGCATCGGAATCATAGCCCCAGATCTTATTGATCAGAGTCTCCTTGGAAAGAATGGTCCTGCCGTTGATCATCAGGTACCGCATCAGCTCCAGTTCCTTGGCGTTCAGCCTCACGGATTTCTCTCCGCAGGTCAGTTCGCAGGCAGAGGGAGAGAGGGAAAGATCGCCGAAGGTAACATTTTCCGGCACAAAATCACTCTTTCTGCGCATGATGGCATGCAACGTGGCAACCAGCTCTTCATTTTCAAAGGGCTTGGTGAGGTAGTAGTCGGCGCCCAGATTCAGTCCCTGCACCCGGTCCGTCAGTTCGGTGCGGGCCGTCAGCATCAGTACGGGTGTGGAGATCTTCTCCTCCCTCAGCTTTTTCAGGATCTCAAACCCGTTCATCCCGGGGAGCATGACATCCAGTACGATGGCATCATAAATCCCGGAGACTGCATCATAATATCCGTCCTCTCCGTTATTCTGTACGTCAACCGTATCACCGGACTCTTCAATGATGTCGGCAATGGTGTCAGCCAGACGCTTTTCATCTTCGATCACAAGAATACGCATTTATGTTGTTACCTCCGCAACGGCGATGTTGAAATGTCCCTTTTCCCGCATATTCTTCCGGGAAGCCAGAAAACGTGCGAGGGGAGTCTGAATGTATGCATTGAAGGCGGTAGCTCTCTGATTATAACGGCTTCCGGAATCGGCAATGTCGATCTTCAGATTCGTGAAACGCCCCATGAGATGCTTGATTTTTTCGGATTCTGCAAGCTCCGGATGTTCCTTTACTATAGAAAAGATGATATTCCCCCGTCGGTTGATCGTTGTATAAATGCTCATCTGAAGGGTGGGAAGCATGCCCAGTCCGAGCCCCAGATCTGTCTTGCATTCGTCCGGAACGGAGATTTCATTCTCCTCCAAAATCTTAATGACCTGTCCCAGAATATGATTGCGGTCCCACAGAAGGGTATCCAGTTCTCCCGCGGCATTGCGGGCGGATTCATGCAATCGGCCCAGTTTGCTGACGGTATGAATATAGAAGACGCCGGCCAGAACGATCACAACGATAATGACAGCAATGATAACACCCATGGTTTTCCTCCGATTGATACATAAATGAACTGGTGAAACATCTCTTGAATTTTAGCATACTTTCCGATAAAATGAAACAGGAACTCCGCTTATGAAAGGGGAAACATCAGGGGGACAGAAATGGCAGAGGCAGCGTTAACCAAAAGAGCGATAGCAAACAGTTTAAAGGAATTGTCGGAAGAAACAGCCTTTGATAAGATTTCCGTGGGAGATATTTCCGCCCGCTGCGGGATCAACCGGCAGACCTTTTATTATCATTTTCAGGATAAATATGATCTTCTGACCTGGATCTATTATGAGGATTATTTTGATCCGAATCTGGTGGATGTGAGTCTGGAGAACTGGGATAAATGCGTGTGCGGACTTCTCTCTTCGCTCCGGAAGGACAAGGCATTCTGTGTGAATACCATTAAACATGCGGGAGAAGACATGATTCGCATTTTTCTGGCTGATACGGAGGATCTTTTGAGCCGTGCTCTTGACTTTATGATCCGACAGCCTGAGGCTGCCGGACGTTATCTTCGGTCCGTGGATCAGGAAGAACAGAGATTTATTGCCCGCTTTTTTGCTTACGGCGTCTGCGGTATGGTGATCGAATGGGTACAGACCGGAATGAAGGAAGAACCGGAGATTGTATCCTCGCGGATGCGCATCTTGCTGGAGTCCTGTAAACAGCTTGCTTTCCACAGGGTACAGAATGAAAGAGAAGAAAATGAAAAAAACATTTAAATAGATTAACAGAAGAAGGTGTTTCGGCAAAAGGTCGGGGAAAGGTTCCCGGCCTTTTGTCATATTCGCATACTTGTCTGGATTTTTGACAAATATAGAGTATTGTATAGTGTTTTTTGACACTTTGGGTCGTATAGTAACCGTAATCAAGGGACATTTCCCTCTATAACTATAAAATGATTAGGAGGTGCTGAGACGATGAAGGGTTTTGGCTCAGCTGTCGTAAGGCTGAGGATTCCGATCCTGATCCTGGCTGTCCTGCTTCTGATTCCGGCGGCAATCGGTTATTTTAACACTCGGACAAATTATGATATCCTGACTTACCTGCCGAAGGAGATCGAAACCATGAAGGGACAGGATATCCTGGCGGAGGATTTCGGGACGGGCGCTTTCTCGATGGTTGTCGTGGAGGATATGAAGAGCAAGGATATCAAAGCCATGGCGGCCCGGATGGAAGAAGTGGAACATGTGAAGCGCGTACTCTGGTACGGTTCACTGGTGGATATCAGCATTCCGGAGGATATTCTTCCGTCCCGTTTTCAGAAGGCTTTGAAGAACGGGGAAGCGACGCTGATGATCGCAATCTTTGATTCTACCATGTCTTCGGATGCAACCATGAAAGCGATAGCGGACCTGCGGGAGATTGTTTCGGATCAGACTTATATCAGCGGTATGTCCGCCATGATCGTGGACACGAAGGATCTGTCCGACAAAGAAGTACCGATCTACGTAGTCATCGCAGTGGTTCTGTGTCTTCTGATATTGACGCTGACCATGGATTCCTTTATGGTTCCCCTGTTCTTCCTTCTTTCCATCGGATGCGCAGTGGTTTACAATCTGGGATCCAACTTCATTCAGGGAGAGATCTCCTATGTAACAAAGGCTCTGGCCGCGGTCCTGCAGCTGGCTGTAACGATGGATTATTCCATCTTTCTATGGCACAGCTACACGGCGGAGAAAGCCGTCTGTCACGGTGACAGAAAGAGCGCCATGGCAGCCGCCATCAATGAAACCCTTACTTCGGTTGTGGGAAGCTCCATTACAACGGTTGCCGGCTTTGTTGCCCTGATGTTCATGAGCTTTACCATGGGTCTGGACCTGGGTATCGTGATGGCCAAGGGCGTGATCATTGGCGTGATCTGTTGCGTGACCGTACTTCCTTCGCTGATCCTTTTCTTCGACAAGGCAATCGAGAAGACAAGCCATAAGCCGCTTCTTCCGGATCTTTCGCGGATCAGCAAATGGATCGTGAAGCATTTCTATATCGGACTGATCCTCTTTGCCGCGCTTATCGTTCCGGCTTTTTACGGACAGTCTCATAATGAAGTATATTATGATCTGGATGTTTCCCTTCCGAAGGACCTTCCCAGTATTGTGGCAAATGCCAAGCTGGATGAGAAGTTTGAAATGAGTTCCACCCATCTGATCCTTCTGGACAGCAACCTTCCCAGCAAGAAGGTGCGCAGCCTTGTTAAGGAACTGGAAGAGGTAAAAGGCGTGAAGGCCGCAATCGGCCTTGATTCTCTGGTGGGCCCCTTATTCCCGATGGATTTTATCCCGGATCGTCTGAAGGACGTATTGGATAACGGAGAGTACAAGCTGCTCTTCATCCTTTCGGAATACAAGGTGGCTTCCGACGAGGTAAACGCCCAGTGCGATACCATCAACGAGATTCTGGATAAATATGACGAAAAAGGAATGCTGATAGGAGAGGCACCCTGTACGGAGGATCTGATCAAGATCACGGATCATGATTTTAAGGTTGTAAACTTTGTCTCCATCCTTCTGGTGGGACTCATCATCATTATGGTATTCCGGTCCATTTCCCTGCCGGTTCTCCTGGTATCCGTGATTGAATTTGCAATCTTTATCAATATGGGAATTCCGTATTACATGGGAACGGTGCTGCCCTTCGTAGCTTCAATCGTAATCGGAACCATACAGCTGGGATCCACGGTGGATTATGCGATCCTCATGACGAGCAAGTATAAAAGTGCACGGGCCAGCGGCGCGGAAAAGCTGGATGCCGTGACGACAGCGCTTTCGGAATCCATGAATTCCATCATCGTCAGCGCTTTGACATTCTTTGCAGCCACGATAGGCGTGGGACTGTATTCCAACATCGATATGATCAGCTCCCTCTGCAGACTGATGGCAAGAGGAGCAATCATCAGTATGTTCGTTGTCATCCTTCTGCTGCCTGCCGTACTCCGGGTATTTGATCCGGTGATCCTGCATACGACCATGGGTTTTGGAAATGTAAAAAGGAACAGAAAAAAAGTGGACAGAGAGACGGAAACCGTCTGACGGATATTTGAGAAAGGAAGATGAAGATCATGATGAAAATGATGTTTCGGAAACGTGTACTGGCAGGCATTCTTGTTGGAGCCATGTTGCTGGGAACGTCCGGTTGCGGAAATGCGGAGCAGAAGGCCGAGGTGCCTACAGCCATGGAGAAAAATGAGATCAGTTCCGAGGATCTCTCGGATCTGGTAAAAACCTCATTTAACATGGATTCTTTCATGAATGGTGAGAAGGATGAGACGGTCTATGTGATCGCGGATTCCACAGGCGTGGAGAAGTCGGTGATCGTCAGCGAATGGCTGAAGAATTCAGAAGGCGCTGACGTGATCAAGGATAAGAGTTCTCTTACGGATATTGAGAATGTGCGGGGTGATGAGACATTTACCCAGGAAGGAGATCAGCTTACCTGGAATGCCGGAGGTAGTTCCATTTATTATCAGGGAAAGACCGATGCCGCCGTTCCGGTGAGTGTAAAGGTCAGCTACTATCTGGACGGTCAGGAGATGACTCCTGAAGAGATTGCCGGAAAGAGCGGAGAGGTAAAGATCGTTTTTGATTATCAGAACAAGGCAAAGGTGGGGGACATTTACGCTCCCTTCCTCATGGGAACCGGCCTTCTGCTGGACGGAGAAAACTTTAAGGATGTAAAGATCTCAAACGGACGCGTAATCTCTGACGGCAACAGATTTATCGCTGTCGGCTTCGGCCTTCCGGGAATGAAAGAAAGCCTGGATCTGGATATCGAAGGTCTGGAATTCCCTTCGTCGGTGGAACTGACGGGAAATACAACGAAGTTCTCACTGGATATGGCGCTGACACTGGCTGTTCCGATCAGTCTGGATAAGGATATGGTGAATATCGATCTGGACGAGCTTTCCGCCAAAATCCATGAGAAGACAGATGCTTTCACGGACGGTGTCGGTCAGCTGACAAGCGGTATCAACACCTATGTAAATGGTGTGGATCAGCTGGCAGACGGTGTAAAGCAGGTAAATGACGGAGCACAGAAGCTGGCACAGGGTGCAGCCAAACTGGATGAGGGCGCCAAAACGGCGCGGGCAGGATCTGCTCAGCTGGCAGACGGTGCCAATCAGCTGAATGCAGCCGTTCAGGATATTAATCTTCCGCAGGTTTCCGATTTCTCAAGGGAAACCACAGACGAACAGAAGAAAGCAGCTTCCGAAGCGATTCAAAGTACGGTTGAGGAACAGGGATATACCCAGGGCAGGGTGACGGATGAACTGACAGGCGGCGTGACGGGAGCCCTTGCTTCGGCACCCTCATTTGCAGCTCTTGCCAATGAGAATCTGACCGATGCGGAGAAGGAAGCATTGATTAAAAATGAGGCGGCAGCGGCAGGTGCGGCTTCTGTAACGGATGACCTGAAGAAGCAGATCGCAAAGGATGCGGCAGCCCAGGGCGCAGCCTCTGTAACGGATGATCTGAAGAAACAGATCGTAAAGGATGCGGAAGCGGAAGGACGGGCATCCGTAACCAGCAGTCTGAAAAGCCAGATTGCAAGGGATGCCGCGGCAGAAGGTGCGGCTTCTGTAACCGCTGATCTGAAGAATCAGATCGCAAAGGATGCGGCAGCTCAGGGTGCAGCAGCCGTTACAGATGATCTGAAGAAGCAGATCATAGCAGATGCGGAAGCACAGGGGAAAAAGGCTGCCGAGGAAATGATGGCAGACTCCTCGAAGATTACAGAAAATTCAGCTTATCAGCAGGCCTACGCTGCGGTAAAAGCACAGATTACTTCGGCAGCAAGAGTCCAGGCTGAAGCCGCCGCATATGAAAAGGCTATCACCCAGGCGCTGATCGCAAGCGGCAGCGAAAAAACATACGCTGAGCTTTCGGCAGAAGAACTTGCTGCATACAAGGCAGCCGTTTCCTCACAGGTGGAGGCAGCCGTAGATGCAGCGGTAGGACAGATCGTTGACCAGCAGATGGCAAGCATTGCGCCCGCACTTGCAGGAGCCTTTGCAGCAGGCTATGGATCGGGCTACGGTAACGGCTACGGAAACGGCTATGGTCTCGGCTACGGAACCGCGTACGGAACAGGCTGGGGCAATGGCTACGGTCTCGGATACGGAACAGGCTACGGAACGGGCTGGGGCAACGGCTACGGCCTCGGATACGGAACGGGCTACGGAACAGGCTGGGGCAAGGGCTATGGTCTCGGATACGGAACGGGCTACGGAACAGGCTGGGGCAAAGGATACGGTCTTGGTTACGGAACAGGCTACGGAACAGGCTATGGTACGGAATACGGAAAGCTCGCGAAAGAATTCCAGTCATTTACCGGAAGCATGTCCAATGGACTCTCCGGCGGACTGAAGACACTCCTTACCGCTATGTGCGGTGCCTATGCGGAAGCAGGCGTTAACTATGGTGTTGACCAGGCACTTGCGGCAGTAGAGGAAGCACTGGCAGCCTTTGCTCCGAAGATTACGGAACTGAAGGGAGCCGTTGCGAAGATTGCAGAAGCTAACTGTGAACTGAACAAAGGACTGGGTACTCTGGCAGATGGAACCGGTGAACTTTCCCGGGGAGCAGCTTCCCTGGCAAAAGGTACCTCACAGCTGGCCTCCGGTGCAGATCAGCTCGTTACAGGCGGAGATCAGTTGAAGGACGGGGCATCCGAACTTTCCGAAGGTGTTGACAAGCTGATCGAAGCTCTGGAAAAGGGCGAGGTGAAGCTGGATGATTTCGTTAAGAAGTTTGAAAAGCTTCAGGATGCAGGAAATCAGTACAGTACCTTTGCGGGCGTAGCCGATGGAGAATCCTGCACCGTAAAGTATATCATCAAGACGGATGGAATTAATGCAGACTAAGCGTTGAGCTCCTTAAATATTAGCGACTTTGGCCGCTCCTGTTTTGCCGGGGGCGGCCTTCTTCGTCCCCTGAAAAACTTTGACAGAGAGGGACTTTTGGGTTATATTTAGAAGTTAAGGAGGAGGAAGCTTATGGGTGAACAATTATATGAAAACAGGGAGCTTTCCTGGCTGAGATTTAATGAGAGAGTGCTTGAGGAATCAGAAGATGAAAGAACGCCCCTCTGCGAGCGGCTCAGTTTCATTTCCATCTATCAGACAAATCTGGACGAGTTCTTTATGGTTCGTGTGGGGTCGATCCATGATGAAATGCTGGTGTCCAAGGATAAGAAGGAGAATAAGACCAGCATGACCCCCGGAGAACAGTTGGAGGCAATCCGGGAAAGGGTAAAGGAGCTGAATAAGAGGAAGGATATTTCCTATGCCCATCTGATGGGGCGGCTGGAGGAACAGAATATCCATCTGATCAATTTCGCCAAGCTGAACGATAAGCAGGGGTCTTATCTGCAGAAGTATTTTGAGCAGGAGATTCTTCCGCTTCTGTTCCCGAACATCGTTAATAAGAAGCAGCCGTTTCCGTTCATCAAGAATAACGAGATCTGCGCGGTTGCGGTATTGGTTTCAAAGAATGCCAAGACGAAGAATATTAAGACCAGAATCGGTATCGTGCCCTGCAATAATGGTATGTTCCGGCGCCTGATCCAGATTCCGGGCGCGGACGGGTATTACATGCTGGCGGAGGAGCTGATCCTGCATTTCCTTCCCAGTGTTTTTACCGGATATAATATTGTCAGTAAGTCGCTGATCCGGGTGACCCGTAATGCGGATATCGACGCGGATAAGGGATATGATGAGGATCAGAGCTATCGGGAGCATATGGAGGAGATCCTGAAGCAACGGCGTAAGCTCTCTCCTGTCAGAATGGAGTACACCCGGGACCTGGACAAGCAGGTGCTGACACAGATGAAGAATTTCCTGAAGATCGATAAGGACATGATCTTCAAAATCAAGGCACCGCTTGATCTCTCCTTCGTTTTTGACATTCAGGACATCCTGCGGCATAAGGCGGAGCTCTTCTACAATAAGCGCTTCCCCCAGCGTTCACCGGAGCTGGATGAAACAAAGCCTCTGCTTCCGCAGATCGTGGAGGGAGACAAGCTTCTTTCGTATCCCTATGAGAGCATACGTCCTTTCCTGAATATGCTGACGGAAGCGGCTAATGATCCTACTGTCATATCCATCAAAATGACACTGTATCGCCTGGCCAAGCACAGTAAGGTGGTTGAGGCTTTGGTAGAGGCGGCAGAGAACGGCAAGCAGGTGGATGTTCTTGTGGAGCTGAAGGCCCGCTTTGATGAGGAGAATAATATCGAATGGTCCCGTATGCTGGAATCTGCGGGCTGCCATGTGATCTACGGACTGGACGGACTGAAGGTACATTCCAAGCTGTGCCTGATCACCCGGAAGATCGGGGATGAGGTGCAGTACATCACCCAGATCGGTACCGGTAATTATAATGAGAAAACCGCAAGGCTATACACGGATCTCTGCCTCATGACGGCGAACCAGAAGATCGGTGCGGAAGCGGCTAAAGTATTTCAGACTCTCTCCCTTGGAGAGGTAGTGGATGATGTGGAATATCTCATGGTGGCTCCGAAGTGTCTGCAGAGCAGGATCATTGAGAAGATTGAGCATCAGATCGCGATTGCCAGAGAAGGCGGAAAGGCATATCTGGGCTTTAAGCTGAATTCTCTGACAGATAAGGTGATCATGGAGAAGATCATTGAAGCTTCCAGGGCCGGCGTCAAGGTGGAAATGGTGATCCGCGGTATCAATTGTCTTCGTACGGGAATACCGGGCAAGACGGATAATATCCGGGTGGTTTCCATCGTGGGACGTTTTCTGGAGCATTCCCGGATTTACATTTTCGGTACGGGACGTTGGGAAGAAATGTATATCGCTTCGGCGGATTTCATGACCCGGAATACCGTTCACCGCGTGGAAGTGGCGGCGCCGATTCTGGATAAAAACCTGAGGAAGAGGATCCGGGATATGTTCCGTCTTCAGTTATCGGATAATGTTAAAGCCCGTGAGCAGAAACCGGATGGAAGCTATCCCTATGTGAGTCATGAAAAACCGCTGATCAATGCGCAGGAACAGTTATATGAGGAGGCTTACCGCAGGGTAGAGAATGAATAAGGAGAAGACCGCAAAATTCCATATCAGCATGCGGACCTTCCTTCGGTTTACCATTTTGCTGCTGGTGCTTTTTGCCATGGCATCCGTGGCGGTGGGAATCATCTATCTGGACGGTAAAAATGCATCGGAAAGTCTGCTGGATCAGACGGAGGATACGGCAGAACGACTGGCAGACCGGATCGCGCTTCAGCATTTCAAACTGATCTCTTCACAGAATACGCTGGATTCCGATCTGGATGAAACAGCTTTTCTGGCAGGCGGGCGCATCCTTGTGATCAACCGGGATTATCGGATTGAGAAGGATACCTTTGTCTTCCAGCAGAACGCATATATCATAAGTGAAAATGTCATGAATGTCATGACACAGAAAAAAGAGAAACTGACATGGATTCGTAACGGTTACGCGGAGGTAATCCTTCCCGTTACGGATGAAGGGGAACAGGTTCTGGGAGTGATCGTGTCAACCGCTTCCACGCGTGCCATCGAACGGCGGCATGATAAGATGATCCAGAATACCCTTATTCTGTGCGGATGTCTTTTCCTTGTTTTGATTGTTTTTGCCTGGCTGATCTCACATTTCACGGTGCGTGGCCTGGTGGATATGAATAAGCGGATTGCGGTTATTTCAGAGGGGGATCTTTCGGTCAAGCTGCCGGAAAAGGGCTTCCGGGAGACCAGATATCTGGCAAAAAATTATAACGAGGCCATATCGCGGCTGGAGGATATCGATGTTTCCCGTCAGGAATTCGTATCGGATGTCTCCCATGAGCTGAAAACCCCCATTACCTCCATGAAGGTACTGGCGGAATCCCTTTTGCAGAACCAGCAGGCAACGGCTTCGGATTATCAGGAGTTTATGACGGATATCGTGGATGAGATCGACAGGGAGACGAAGATCATTAACGATCTTCTGGCGCTGGTAAAGACCGATAAGAAGAATGTGGTAATGAACTTCTCCATGGTGAATATCAATCAGCAGATCGATGTGATCATGCGGAGAGTAACTCCTCTTGCCCAGGCGAGAGGGATCGAGCTGACCTACGAAAGTTTTCGGGAAGTGATCGCCGAGGTGGATGAGGTGAAGCTGTCTCTGGTCATTTCCAATCTGGTTGAAAATGCCATCAAATATAATGTGGATAACGGCTGGGTGCGCATCACCCTGAATGCCGATAATAAGTATTTCTATATCAAGGTGGCGGATTCCGGTGTGGGAATCCCGGATGACGAAAAGGATAAGGTGTTTGACCGGTTCTATCGTGTGAATAAGGATCGGAGCCGGGAAACAGGCGGAACTGGTTTGGGACTTGCCATTGCCCGGGGTGCTATTAACGCTCATGGCGGCGTACTGAAGCTGTACAGTGAATCCGGTAAGGGAACAACATTTACTGTACGGATTCCGCTCCGACAGGAGGAACATGCGGCAGAGGCAGCAGCTGAAATGGAAAAAGAGGAACGCTCATGACGGGAAAAGGCAGAGGAATCAAGTGCATATGTCTCCTTGCCGGGGCACTCCTTTTGTCAGGCTGCGGAGAGAAACAGGCCGTCATAACGGAGACGGTGATCGAGAGTGTGGAGTCCAGCTTGTCCGATGACAGAGGCATCACCCTTTACTACGTGAGCGGAAGCACCATTGCTGCAGAAGAGGAGCGGCTTCGGCCCAAACAGCCGGATTCCGTGACAGGCTGTCTGGAGGAAGTGATGAACGCCATGAAGCTGACGGAAGGCTTTGCTTTTGACGGCTACACCGTGGGAGTGGAAAATGCGGTAACCCTGTATTTCTCCATCGGAGAGGAAGTGAGCCGGGAGACGGCGCTTCTGGAAAAAGCTTCCGTGGTCAGCACTGTAAGCCAGATCCGTAATATTGGTGCCATAACGATTTCGTCCAGCCTGCCCGGGGATATCATAGAGGAAGAGGAGCTGCAGAGCGGATCCTTTTATTACTATGACGCTGTTGTTCCTACGGGGCAGAATAACGGACGGATCACATTATATCTTCCTAAAGAGGAAGGTGAAGGACTGGAACCGGTTCAGCTGGCGGTTCAGCTGCAATTGGATGTGTCCGTTGAAGAAGAGGTTGTCCGGCAGCTGATCCAGAGAAATGTATTCCCGGAGGGAACAAAGCTGCTCTCTGTTTCAGTAGCCCAGAAGGTGGCTTATGTAGATCTGACTCCGGAATTTGAGAAGGATTGTACTGCACAGCAGGTGGCAAGCCTTGTAGACAGCGTGTCCGCTCTGCCGCACATCGGCAGTATTCAGATCCTGATCGACGGCGAGAAAAAGGAGAGCATCGGAGGAGTGGATACCCATGTCCCTCTGCGCTTTTTTGACCCGACGGAAGTCGAAAAGCCCGCAGCAGATGGCGGGGCATAACATAATTTTGCATGTTTGCCCGAAGCTGCCGCCTGGTCGTTTAGTGCTCAACGCAGCCCAACTGCCTGCTGCGAGACAATATGTAATGACATCCGGTTGCAGGTTTGTGGATTTACCAGCATACTGTGAAGTGAAACCGGGTAACAGGAAATACCGCATACAGAGTGATATGTACCCAGAAAACTGGACACATTTATCATTAGTAACCGGAACAAATGGATGTTTCCCTATATTTTACGGGAGGCATCCATTTTGTTTTTGCCTGGATCCGTTCGTTGTTATAGTATTCGATATATTCTTCCATCG
>JAFXZW010000051.1 GCA_017541035.1 Eubacterium sp.
TACTGACAACAGAAAGTGATTCCAGCCGTTCTTTTCGTTCTGCGGATATCTTTTTCCTCAGATCATCATATGATAAATCCCGTAATATGGATTCTGTACTCCGCTTCACATCGGAAAGATACGAATATAATTCATCCAGATCGAGTTGCTCTGAAAAGTCAGCAATCTCCTGCTTAACCAGTTCATTTCCTGTGGTGATGATAGGTGAGTTAATTCTCTTTTGATATCCTTCTCTGAAAAATACCTGCTCATCCCCTTTGATCAATGTGTGAGCCACGATATCCTCAATACGAAAGATATGCCACAACGAATATGCAATAGTCTTGCTATGATACCCATCTGCGTTGATGAATGGAATTGCATTGAACTCTTCCCTGTTTAATCCTTCTTTGAAAGCGCTGACAGTGTCCCAAAGAGCGTCACGTAATGCAAGAAGTATATCGATACCTTCTTCATAGGTATCTCTTTTCTTTATCTGACTTTGCATGAGCTTGTTGAGCTCTGACCACTCTTTATTCATCCGTTTTCTTCTCCTCGTCCTTAATCCGATAATAATCTTCCATCTTCACATTCAGTTTCACATAAGAATCCGCTTTTCGGTTGCTCACACGCTCGAGGAGCACGCAACTTTCAACGTGCATAGAATGTGGAAACATATCCACCGGTACAGCCTTCTCCATATAATAGCCACCGTCGGTAAGAAATGCTACATCTCGAGCCAGAGTCGAGGGGTCACAGGAGACATAGACCAGCTTCTTCGGAGCCATGGAAAGGATCGTATCAAGAAGCCTTTGATCACACCCCTTTCGCGGCGGATCAACAACGACAACATCAGCGCGATACTGCTCCGGATCCTGTTTGTACAGTTCGGGGACGATCTCCTCCGCCTTTCCTGTAAAAAACACCACATTGTCGATTCCGTTCAAAGAAGCATTTCTTTTTGCATTCTCAATAGCCTGAGGTACGATCTCCACGCCATAAACCTTCTTCGCTTTCTGTGCAAGGAAGAGAGAAATGCTTCCGATTCCGCAGTACATATCCCAAACAGTTTCCACTCCCGTGAGGCCTGCATACTCCAGAGCCTTCCCATACAGTCGGACTGTCTGAACCGGATTCACCTGGAAGAAGGATTCCGGAGCAATCTCAAAGTGAAGATTTCCGATAGTGTCTGTTATGAAGGTTTCTCCATAAATCGTTATACTGTGATCTCCCAGAATACGATTTGTCCTCTCGCGATTGATCGAGCAGGATACAGACGCAAGTCGGAGAAATGTCTGATACTGCTTCACAGCCCCGGAAAGCAGTTCAATCAGTCTCTCCGAATGGGGAAGCTCCTCTCCATTGATCACAACACAGACCATGACTTCTCCGGTTCCGAAACCGACCCTAGTCAGAAAATGCCGCACCAATCCGGTATGCGTTGTTTCATCGTAAATAGAAATCTTCTCTTCAGTCAGATACTCCCTGAACGCCTTCATCAGCAGGCGGTTCACCGGATGTCCCGTAGGGCAGTCATCCAACGCGATCAGCGAATGGGTATGACCTGCATAAAATCCAAGCAAGGGCTGTCCTTCCTTATCTGTTCCGACGGGAAACTGCATCTTATTTCGGAAATGAAGCGGTGTCTCCATCCCGATGATGGGCTCCATCCTTTCCGCCACATCACTGACTCCGCCGATCCGTGAAAGACAGTTTTCCACATGCCTCTGCTTCAGCTCCAATTGCTTTTTATAGGAAATATGCTGCAGGGTGCACCCTCCGCAGCTGCGCGCCTTCGGACAGAATCGTTCCACCCGAAAAGGAGAGGGCTCCAGAATCTCCTCTAATCTGCCATATGCCAGATTCTTCTTTTCTTTGATAATGCGGCAACGGATCCGTTCCTGCGGTGCCGTGTCCTTCACAAAGACAGCCAATCCGTCTGCATGTCCGATACCTTGTCCGTCCTTTGTAATGTCATCAATCGTCATTTCAAACAGTTCATTCTTTTTCATCCCTTTTTCCCCTGAATCAGAAGAAGCCGGAATACACTCCGGCTTTCCTCAATGATTTCAAATCTTTTCTCTTAATCTCAGGATGCGGCCAGTTTCATCTGCTCCTGAACATAGGACCCAACCTCGTCCTTTGCCATTCCGAGGGAGATCGCAAGCTCCCCGTACAGACTGTCTTCGGCAATATGATAATACTTGGCATCCGAGCTGGTAACCTTCTTGCCTTCCGAAAGACGTTCCTGCATCCTCTTATGGATCGTCTTAAGCAGACTGACGATCTTTTCCGGCTCGCAGGTCAGAAGTGTCTCCTTATAGAGAGCCTCTCTTTTTTTCTCTTCCTTTACCGGCATGGTCTTGATCTGCCCCAGCTGTCCAAGGAACTCTTTTGCTTCCTCTTCAGACATTACCTTGCGGATCACAACACGATTGTTATCAACAGGCGTGAAAATAGAGCTGTCACGGATATAACAGGGCGTCATGGTATAATAGATCTTCGACTGATCCACTCCGGGACAGTCAATCGGTCCAACCTCCGTAATCCTGCATACTCCATTACTTCCGTAAACTACAAAGTCGCCCACTTCAAACATGCACACAACCCCTTCATCCTCAGCGCCTCTGTCAACAGCTCCGGTAAGAATGCATTCGGCGAACAATCATTTCCCGGGATGCACTCACGAATATAATTATATCATATTTCAATTCATAACGTAATGTCGCAGAATTGCCAAAAATACCATGCGGGTTATGTACTTTTGTGACAACGAAAAAGTCTTCGTCTTATGTATAAAGAAGTTCTCCCTCCGGAGGAAGGATCATATACCCATGATCCATAGGACCACACCCTTTGCCCAGATCCAGACCTGCTGCAAGCGCGCCTGTCAGATAATCCTTTGCCCCCCTGATGGCTACAGCCAGCTCCTCACCCATGGCAAGACGTGACGCGATAGCCGAGGATAGAGTACAGCCGGTGCCATGGGTATTGGGATTGTCTATCCTCTCCCCACGGAACCAGGTCTCCCGCCATTCTCCGGATGGCTCAACCAGGAGATCATTAGCATCATTGATATGATGCCCTCCCTTCATCAAAACAGCCACCTGGTATCGTTCCGCGATCAATCGGCCGGCTGCTGACATATCTTCTTCGGAAATGATCGACATTCCCGACAATACTTCTGCTTCGGGGATGTTCGGAGTGATAACCATGGCAAGAGGTATCAGCTCCTCCTTCAGTGTCTGAATCGCATCCTCATTGATGAGTCTTGCTCCACTGGTTGCCACCATGACAGGATCCACTACGATCCGTTCCGCCTTGTATTCCCTGAGCTTTTGCGCGATCACTCGGATCAGCGCAGCAGAGGATACCATTCCGATCTTCACTGCATCCGGACGAATATCTGTGAAAACCGCATCCAACTGGGCCTCAAGAAATTCCGGCGTAACATCCATGATGCCTGTTACACCGGTGGTATTTTGTGCTGTCAGAGCCGTGATGCAGCTCATGCCATAAACATGATGAGCTGTCATGGTTTTCAGATCCGCCTGAATCCCAGCGCCCCCGCTGGAATCACTGCCTGCAATGGTAAGTGCTTTGAACATAGTCCTTCTCCTTTTCCGTGTCGTACTTAATCAAGCAGGAAGGGTATTATCCCATCCAGTCTGCAGATAATAAGCATGCACACAGCTTGTGCAATGTGCTGCTAAAAGATTCATTGTTTTCAATTCAGACAGCAAAAAGTCTTTCGGATTTCCGAAGAAGCTTCTGTGACGCTTCACGGATATCCTTCTGTCCGAAAATAGCGCTGATAACGGAAATGCCGGCTATTCCGCTCCCCGCCAGCTGATCCATATTTTCATAGGTGATTCCACCGATCGCAACAACCGGGATACTGACAGCTGAACAGATTGCCTTCAGCGTCTCAATTGAAACATCTTCGGCATCGTCTTTGGAGCCGGTTGGGAAAACCGCTCCTACGCCCAGATAATCTGCGCCGGCTTCTTCTGCGCGAATTGCTTCTTCCACATTTTCCGCAGATACACCCAGTATCCTGTCCGGCCCAATCATTTCCCGGACTCTCCCGGCTTCCATATCACTCTGTCCCACATGAACACCGTCTGCATTGATCCGAACAGCTAGTTCCACATTATCATTGATAATGAAGGGGACATGATAGCTGTGGCATAACTTAAGGATCTCACGTCCCTCCGCCGCAAATGCATCCTCTTCCAATGTTTTTTCCCGAAGCTGTACAAGTGTCGCTCCCCCCAGAAGTGCCTGCTCCACCTGGTGAGACAGAGGTTCTCCCTCTGCAAGCCAGTGACGGTCCGTAACGGCATAAAGAAGAAGGGATTCCTGTTTGATATTGATCATTATGTAAACCTCCTGTCTGTTCTTACAAAGTGTCCGTCCTTGCGCTTCACATAACATCCTCGCATTCCAGGCCTTGCGCATGTCCCCGGGTTACGCGCAAAACGGGCAACTTACCCATAAATCAATAGGCCTCAATACGGGCGCGTTTCTCCAGCGTTTCCCCATCCATGCAGAAGATGGCATCAATGATACGGTTCCGATATGAAGAATTACCTTCACCCTCCTGCATCCTCTCCCAGCCGATCTCACCGGCAACACCCATCAGAGTGACTGCCGTTGCAACCGCCTCTGTGAAGTGTTGCGGGTTTGCAGCCACATAGGCGGCCGCAAGGCCTGACAACTGACAGCCGGTACCCGTGATGCAGCCCATTTCCGGGCGTCCGTTACGGATCACATAGGCCTTCTCCGCATCCGCCACGATATCGATTGCTCCTGTTATAGCAACCACCACATGTATCCGTTCTGCCAGTTTTTTTGCAAAGCTTACTGCGGTGGGAAGTGTCTCTTCCGTCACCTGATCCGCCACATCTGCGTCAACGCCCTTCGTTGTACCGTTCCCATTTGCAATGGTTTTAATCTCGGAAATGTTCCCCCGGATCACCGAAAAACGTATCTGCTCCAAAAGGCGGTTTGCGGTATCCGTCCGAAGCTTTGACGCTCCCGCGCCAACCGGGTCCAGCAGAACGGGGTGTCCCAGCTCATTTGCTTTTCTTCCTGCACGGAACATAGCCTCTATGGACTGCTGATTCAGCGTTCCGATGTTAATGTTCAATGCATTGCAGATGGTAGTGATATCCTCCACGTCCTCCGGTTCGTCCGACATGATCGGGCTCCCCCCGCAGGCGAGAAGGACATTCGCCACATCATTAACAGTTACATAGTTTGTGATGTTATGAACCAGCGGTTTCACTTGCCTAACATTTTCCAGACATTCCTTTAACATGATACTCCTCCTTATTCTGACTAATCTTTACGTTGCTGTAATTCTCCACCCGGGAAGTCCTATCCCCATGTCTTTCGTATCTCTTTGTTTCTGAGATTCTTCAGGTCCAAAACCTTCCGGTCTATAGAATTCCTTGTATCTCTCCCGTCTCCTATGGATAGCATTAACCTCAACATAAAAAACGCGCAGGATCGGAGACCCTGCGCGTGCTCATTTGCAGTTCTCCCTTCGCCGGTATTATCCGGAATCAGGTTCTATGGTCGAGACCGGAACAGGTCTCCTCTCAGCCGGTATCCGCCGGCTCCCACGACTTTAATTCTTATATAATTTGTTCTCCCGCCCCATGGATCCGGCAAAAGATTTCTTTGTACTTCGGATAGGCCGTAAGGAAACGTTCCTCCACTGAGTACTGCTCCCACATATGCATAGGCAGGAAATGTTTCACAGGTATTCTTTCCAGAAACGCCACAGGTCCCTCGTAACAGGCATCACCCATGACCGGGTCCAGGGGAAAGAATGCCGCATCCAGTGCCTTCCCGTCCAGTTTGCGGTAAAGCGTGTCCAGTGCCGCAAGGAAAGCCTTCCGCATCTCTTCATTCTTCGAACGCGGAACATTCGGCCAAAGCCAGGCATTCAGATCACCCGCATGAAAGAACAGTTTCTCTACTGTCTGAACCAGATAACTGACTCCCACATCCGTGGAAGGAAGGGCGTCCACATGAACATCCCCGATCCGAAGTACATCTCCTTCCCGAACCCAGTGAATCCGGGCCGTCTGACCCAGTTCCCGCAGTGCTGCATTCACTGTTTCCTGAGAAATGTCATCAGACAGAATGAATTCACATTTCGGATACTTTAAAAGCAGGTGAAAGATCACCGGTGAAAAATGATCATAATGCTGATGACTGGCAAAAACCAGCAGTGGTTTCTCCGGATCCAGCTCCGGAATGTCTCCCTGATAATAATCAAACAGCAGATAACATTCGGATAGCGTTACCAGAAAGGAGCTATGGAAAATGAATCGCAATTCCATCATTTCCGAACCAGCAGAGACTGTCCTGTCATCTCCTTCGGCTGCGGAAGCTCCATGATCTCCAGCAGTGTCGGGATGATATCGCAGAGCTTACCGCCCTCCCGCAGTGTATAGGCAGGATCATAGTTGTACAGAATAAAGGGTACCGGATTCGTAGTATGTGCGGTATGCGGAGCCCCTGTCTCATAATTCAGCATCTGCTCACAGTTGCCATGATCTGCACAGATAAAGAGAACGCCGCCCATTTCCTTTACAGCTTCTGCCGCGGAGCCTACGCACTCATCCACCTTCTCTACAGCCGCGATTGCAGCGGACAGAACTCCGGTATGGCCTACCATGTCCGGATTCGCGAAATTGATGATGATCACATCATATTCATTCGAACGGATTGCCGCATTCAGCTTTTTGCTGACTTCCGGAGCACTCATCTCCGGCTGCAGATCATATGTTGCAACTGCAGGCGAATTCACAAGGATCCGGTCCTCACCGTCATTCGGCTCTTCCAGTCCGCCATTGAAGAAGAAGGTTACATGAGCATATTTTTCCGTCTCAGCCAAACGCAGCTGTCTTAAGCCCAGGTCCGCCAGATATTTTCCAAAGGTGTTTGTAATCTCCTGCTTCTTGAATGCCACATATTTATTCGGGATTGTCTCATCGTAATCCTTAAAGCAAACATAGGTAAGGGGCATGAAGCCATTTGCACGCTTCAGATACTTAATGCACTTCGTATCATCGGCATCTCCGGGCTGTTCTGCAATATTTTCGTCCGTAAAGCAGAATGCCTTTGTGATCTCACGTGCCCGGTCAGGCCGGAAATTGAAGAAGATCACCGAATCATTCGGTTTTACAACAGACACCGGATTACCTGTCTCATCCGTGATCACAGTGGGAAGCACGAACTCATCCGTGACACCGTTATCATAAGAATGCTGCATAGCCTCAATGGGGTCCGTCTCCTTCACGCCCTCGCCCAGAACAAGGGAATCATAAGCCTTCTGAATACGATCCCAGTTATTATCACGATCCATTGCATAGTAACGTCCGGACAGGGAAGCAACCTTGCCCACGCCGATCTCGGCAGCCTTATCCACCAGCTCCTGCAGATAATCCTTACCGGAGGCCGGAGGTGTATCGCGTCCGTCAAAGAAGGGATGCAGATAGACTCTCTCCAGACCTTCTTTCTTGCAGAGCTCCAGGATCGCGTAGAGGTGAGTATTATGGCTGTGAACGCCGCCATCAGACAGAAGGCCCCACAGATGCAGATCGGAGTTATGTTCCTTACAGTTCTCGATGGCTCTCAGAAGCTCCTCATTGCGGAAGAAATCTCCGTCCTCGATCAGCTTGGTGATCAAAGTGAGATCCTGATAAATGATCCGTCCGGATCCGATGTTCATATGTCCCACTTCGGAGTTGCCCATCTGTCCGTCCGGCAGACCGACTGCCATTCCGGAAGCGAGTCCCGGAACAAAGGGACACTCTGCCTCCAAACGGTCAATATTCGGTGTCTTCGCCATATAAACGGCATTGGCCTCCTTGATGTCGGACAGACCGAATCCGTCCAGCACCATCAATACTACTGGTTTTCTCATGAGTATATCTCCTCTCGTATAATGTGTACTGCCCCCTCATTCATGTGCGGCGACACGTCGGTCAGCGCGACTGTCATAGCTTCGTCGGTACCGCACCTCCCTCAAATGATATAGAGCATGTGATTCTTAACAGTTTTTCCGGCAACTGCCTCAACAAGGTATTGTATCATAGACTCTGCGAAATCACAAACTGATTCTTTTCCGAATCATAAAAATATCCCACTGACTCCAGTTTCCCGGTGATTTCCGCTGCTTCGGTCATCTCCGCGGCAGCCAGTTCCTCCAGAGTAGGATAGGTATCTCTGAGTTTCATATTTACCCAGCTCAGCAGCATAAATGGATCCTTTGGTACAGACATTTCTTTCTCCTCGCAAACTTATTTTTACTCTTTGCCCATACACACCTGAACACAGTATTATCCGGTCGTCACGGGCTATAATCAGTTGAAAAATAAAGGATATTATGTTAATATAAATATCAGTTGTAACCGTTCATTTTCATCATGTAAAGGAGGGTTTTATGGAACGCGCAAGGAAATACATTGCCGAGTTCATCGGCACCTGTATTCTGGTAACTCTTGGATGCGGAACCGCTATGCTGGTCGGCTGTAATGCAGAACACGGCGGAGGATATATCCTCACCGCACTGGCATTCGGTCTTGCCATTGTGGCTATGGCCTATGGCGTTGGAAATATCTCCGGAGGGCATGTCAACCCTGCTGTCTCCTTCGCGGTTTTCATCAATGGCGGCATGGATCTTACCGACTTCTGCGGATATTTCATCTCCCAGTGCCTGGGGGCTCTGGCAGGCAGCGGAATCCTTGCTCTGATCTTCGATCTTGGTAAGGTAACGGATATGACCGGCGGCTATGGATCAAACGGTCTCGGCGGCGTTAACGACAGCGCTGCTGCAGGTCTCATCGTTGAGATCCTGCTCACCTTCATCTTCCTGCTGGCTATCCTGGGTGTTACCTCAAAGAACCAGAAGCATGGTTCCTTCGGAGGACTCATCATCGGTCTGACTTTGGTTGGCGTACACATCCTCGGCATCGGCCTGACCGGTACCTCAGTTAATCCGGCAAGAAGCTTTGGTCCCGCACTCATTGCACTGATCAACGGAAACTCCGCTCCGATGTCTGATCTGTGGGTATTCATCGTAGGTCCCTTTGTCGGTGCTGCACTTGCCGCTTTTGTATATAAATTCCTGGAAAGCAGCAAAAAGAAAAGCGAATAAAAATAACGGAAAGAGATCGGGCATCTGCCCGATCTTTTTATTTTCCGTTCCATTTTCCATTCCTGTCAAAATAGTAATACTTCCCGTCAATCAGCTGATTTCCGGTAAGCATTTCACCGGAAGGATCCAGATAATACCAGCTTCCCCCCGTCTTACGCCAGCCGGTAACCAAAACGCCGTCGCCTCCCATCAGATACCATTTTCCATCCGAATTGATCCACCCGGTCAACATGCGGCCCATGTCGCTCATATAATACCATCTTCCCCACATGCGGAGCCAACCGACCTTTGCCTTACCATCCACAGGGCTGAGATAATACCAGAAACCCTCATTCTTGATCCAGCCCTTCCGGACCTGTCCGTCCTTGTAGCAGTACCAGTTATTTTCTCCGTCTCTTTCCCAGCCGTTCCGGGTAGTGTTATGATTCACCGGTTCCAGGTTAAGGCTCTTCCTTTGGGTATTCCAGGCACTAGACGCCCCGGCCCACAGGATGTCTGTATTTCGAAAACCGTTCCCGTTATTATAAATAGCAGCGATATTCTTATCACCGGAAACCAGGGAACCATCCAGACGAACATCCTTCTTCTTCACGCCTGCCCTGTAGTCCTCAACTGTGTTTGTAGGATTTCCGTATAGCAGACTGTACAGCGTGGCTGCCATAATATAACTTCCCAACTGTGTCGGATGCATCTGATCTCCATAGATCACATCATTCTGGACATCAAACCAATCGGCGTTTGAACGGTAGATCTCGTAGGCGGCAGGCTCCTTTTTCTGTGCATAATCTCCGCCGTATTTTGCCAGATAATTATACATTGCTCTGCCGCTGTAACAGATCCGGATATCCCTGCAGGAACTGCCTACGGTTCTTAACGCAGAAGCAACTCCCTCCTCCACTTCCCTGTCTATCTCATCCATATCCTCCCGAAAGACGAACATTCCTCCGTGATAACGTCCCGGTACGGCATTCACCACATAGGTCGTGTTTGTTGAGTCAAATGCCCTGACGATCTCAGCAATCGCAGCGGCTATTTCCTCGCTGCTGGTGTCTCCGACCTCATTTCTGAGATGCATCTGAAGAATGATACGGTCGAAATGAAACGGTCGTTCATTTTCATAATCCCATATCCTTTCCGCATATCCATTATAAATCTTCTCGGAAAAGATCGTCTGACTGGTCGGATAGAAGTACTCCTTCTCCTGATCGGTCAGCTCCTGAAAATCACCCTTCGTGCGAACTACAGCTGCGATGGCGTTTGCATGTTCCTTCAGACATCTGCTGTTATATACCAGATCCACACAATCAATATCTTTTCCTGTACCGGTTTTTACCAGCCGTGCAAACATTTCCGGAGAATTATTGTAATAGGTTAAACTATTTCCGACAAAAAGATAGCTTGCACGCGATGCTGCGGCATACGCCTTCTCCGTTGATCCTGATACAAACAGGGCTGCTGTCTGAATCAGGATCAACAGTCCGACGATCAATAAACGAATGAACCGTTTCACGTGGTCCCTCCTTCATCCGGAAAAACTTCCGGGGTAATCAGTTAACGGGAACTCCGTCCCGCAATGCGCCGGCTGATCAGTCTCAAAAGAGGCTCCGTCGCGTAATAGAACAGAATTCCCACCATGATACTGATCAAAACACCGACCGCCATATGTCCGATGCGATTCGGGATCTGCTCTCCAATCAGCTTATAATAACCGAGATAATAACCCATCTGAACCAGAAAGATGTGGTAAGATGCCCGCCCCATTACATCCAGCGGAAGAAAACGGATTTTGACGTGCTGAAGGAGCAGGACCATTCCGTAAACGATCCACATGGCTGCAAGAAAACAGGTGCTGGTCCAGAACGTCAGGATTTTCGGCTCATACCCCCAGTAGGTGGTCATCGTGATAAAAAGAAATCCTGTTGCCGTAAGGATAATGCCTTTTATCGGCTTCAGCCTTCCTCCCTTAAAGATAAATACTCCGACTGCGATCAGGAAGGTATAGCGGAAAATGAGGAGGCGATGACAATCCGCATTCATCCCGTAAGCCCACTTCAGGAACTCGTAAGCCGCATTGATGATCAGTGCGATCCATAAGCCCTTCTCCTTCTTCCTGTCGATCAGGAAATAAATGAGTGGAAAGTAGAACACCAGCTGGATCAGTATGGGATAGTAATAGCCGCCCTTTCCATTTGTTCCGTCGATCACCCACCTGATAGTCTCCAGCACATCGCCCTTCGGAAAGGAAATGTGGGGATCCAGTGCAAACCATAGGATCACGATCAGGAAAAGAAGTGTGTAGCGGATAGCCGCCGGCAGCCAGTTTCTGACCTTATAAGCATCATCAAAGGAACGTATCTGCTTTTTCTCAAAGGACAGCGCATGTGTCCATCCGGAGAGGATCATGAAGATTGGGATGGCCATCCGGATCAGGTACGGAAAGACCGGGATCAGCCTCTCCTCATCGGTCCACCCGTAATGAGTGATCACGACAAGCAGGATGGCAAAGCCCCGCATCACATCGATTGTATGATTTCTTTCCTTCATATGCGAAAATCCTCATGTCACCGCAGGGCTTAAGATCCTTCACCCCTTCGGGGTTCAGGATGACATTCCATTGTCATTTTCCTTTCAGGATGACATCACATTGTCATTTTCCTTTCAGGATGACATCACATTGTCATTCTCCTTTCGGGATGACATTACATTGTCATTCTCCTTTCGGGATGACAGGAAACGGGGTCCTGACCTTAGTAGAATCTGTGGTTCAGTCTGATTGCGCGGTAATAAACCTTTGCACAGTAGCGGAAAAGCTGTCTGTCCGAGATCATGCTTTCCAGATAATGATTCATCCACCGGATGATCTCTGTCTGATCCCGCAGAAGCAGTTTCAGCTGTGCATACAGATAAGCCATTTCAATATCCGGACATCCGATACCGGCGTTCTCCAGATCGATCAGACAGCACCTTCCTTTGCTGATCAGAACATTATTGGCATGAAAGTCCCCATGAATTCCGGAAGGTTCTCCTTCCTCTCTCTGCTTCAGACACTTTGCCGCCTTTTTGCTCATGACCTTCCTGATCGCCCGGTTCCGGTACCACTCCGCTTTTCTCTGTTTCATTTCAAAGGGGCCCGAGCAAAGAAGGCTGTAGAGGTATCTGTCAAAGAGAGAATAATCACTCTCCGCCTCTTCCTCCTCCGGTGCTTTTCCCAATATACGGACTCCCCGGTACCAGGCCGAGAAAACATCTTCAATCACCTTTTTCACCGATTCGGGGTCCTGTCCGCATTCCTTCAGACACTTTCTTAAAGTCACAGCGTCCGGCAGAAATTCCATGACCAGCATATCCTCCGGCACATCAGACAGCGACGCCGGAGTGATCGCCTCCTCTTTCAAAAGAGAATAAACCCGGATCTCATTCTGAAGAAGCAGACGGAATTTCTCGTGTGCCGGATCCTTATCATTCCATTTCAGAAAATATTTCCGGTCATTCAGACGGAAGGAATAGCAGTACCTTCCCTTCCGCTCATTGAACTCAACCAGGTTTATCTCCCGCGCATCCTTCTTCTGAAGGTATTCCATGATCTCATCAGGCATTTCCATCATCTTCTCTCCCTGCCAGCATGGCCTTAGCTGTCTGCTCGGGTTCCACATTCAGCGGAACCGCCAGTTCATGACAGCGTACCTGTGAAAGCGCTTTATTGGCGATCTCCAGATAAGCATTCTCAATCTCAAATACGGAAGGATAATTCGTAAAATCATCTCCTCCCACAGCCCGGAGATTGCTGAGAACCTCATATAATTCCTTCAGTTCCCGGAAGGACGCTGACTTCATTCTGTTTGCCAGCGACACAGATGAAATGTCCGTACACTTAATTTCGGAATCCTTCGGTATTCTTTTCAGAATATATGCATCCTCCAGTTGCGCACTGTGTGCGATATTGGAACCGAATATCTCAGAAGGCTTGAAATAATGAAGCGGATTTTTTCCGATCGCCTTCTTCACCTTCCAGTTGATCCTTGACCTCTTCTGCAGGTGGTCCACCGCATGCTTCAGGTATTCATTTCCCCATTTTACATCGCTCTGGTATACGGCTGCCTTCTTCTGCATATCAAAAATGACACCGTCCTGCCGGAGGATTCCGAAATCCTCTGCCATGAAGGAATATCCGCTGTTTGTGATCAGCTCCATCATAGTGGAGGTTTTGCCGCAGCCCCCCGTTCCGGTCAGAAGCATACCCTTGCCATTTTTAGCCATCATGCCGCAGTGGACAAAAATGCTGTTCTTCTTCATCAGCGTCAGGGAGAAAATATACCAGAGACAGCTGTAATTGGCGAGTGACGCAACGAAAGCTCCGTATCTGTCATGATCCCCTACCGTATCGCCGATCATGGTATTTCCAACCCTTCTGATCTCCGTCGACCGTGTCGGACGGGGGAAGAGAACCAGCTCCGTAGGCTTCTCCGGCTCAAAAAGATTCCGAACCGCATAAGAATATCCGTATTTCCGCACTCTGTACCACTCCCGGTTAAAGGCTATGCCGCCGGACAGAGAGAAAAGCTCCGGTCCGAAGAAGGAGTCATCCGCATCCTTCTCTCTCACTTCGATTTTCAGATCAATCGCCTCACCGTCAGGCTTTATCCTTTTTTCCGTAAAATACTCCCGGAAAGCGCGATAATACGGATTCTCCTTCTCTCCGACGACAGAGAAATGAAGATCTCCCACCTTACAAAGCATCTTCATACGTCACCTTCTTTCCTCAATGATCTTCTTCAGTGCATCCAGTGATTCCTTCGTATAGTCCTTATCAATGGCGAAAAGATCGAAATGCTTTTTGATCACATCATCCGGCAGATCCCACCATTTCAGCTGTTCGAGGAGCTCTCTCTTATCCTCCGGGAAACGCCAGCCGATGTGCTTTGCCGGAACTCCTCCCACGATCTCATAAGGCATGACAGGTTTGGTCACAACCGCTCCGGCTCCGATGATCGCACCGTCTCCGACGGTCACGCCGGACAGAAGGATCGCTCCGCAGCCGATCCAGACATCATTTCCGATCCTGCATTCTTTATGCGCCGGACGGAAGTCTCTGGGGCAGAGGCCGAACTGGGTCCGGTAGGTAAAGGCGTGCATGGAAAGGGAATGCATCGGATGCTCCAGAGCCCCGATTGTCACATCCCACGCGATGGAACAGAATTTCCCGATATCGGCAAACTGTACCTTGGAATACCGTCCGATGGAAGTTCTTGCTCCGATCTTCGAATCCCCTACCTGTGCATGATGTGCGATATTTACATAGTCGCCGAACTCCACATTTTTCAGATCTACCTTCTTTGCGATCTGGATACCTCTTGTTGCCAGCTTCTTTCTGTCAATCTGCTTCTTCACTACCCGTAACGCTTTTTTTACCGGCATATGATGTCCCTCCCTGAAACGGATTCCTGTCTACCGATCCGTTTATCGCAAAAAGAAAGCCAGGCGCCTTACCTTCAGGTATCCTGTTGATCGCGGTCTGATACCTGAAGGAAAACACATGGCTCAACTCCATATCATCATTTCTTCTGTCAGTCTTCCGGCTTATCCAGTGCAACATGCGTCGAGGACTCGATCATGTCCTCACGAACGAAGGTGACCAGATCATCCTCGGTCATATTCTCGTCCTGCACGATACGGTTGGCCTGCCGGTCAATGCAGCGTTCAAAGTAATTACGTACCAGACGCGCATTTGAGAAATTCTTCATATCTCCGTCCGTCATACCGCGAAGGTAGGTTTCCGCCATGGTGGCTGCTCCGGGAGTCAGTACATAATCCGTCTCCTGACACATGTGCCGGAAGATCTCCATCAGCTCGCCGGCCGAATAGTTCGGGAAATGAATGTACTTGTTGAAACGGGAACGAAGACCGGGGTTGGATTCGATGAATTCCACCATCTCCTTGGTATAACCGGCAACGATAACAATGAAATCGTCACGGTCATCCTCCATACGTTTCAGAAGAATATCCACGGCCTCCTGACCGTAGTCACCCATTTCCTTATTGTGGGTCAGGGAGTATGCCTCGTCAATGAAGAGGATACCGCCGATCGCCCGGTTGATCACTTCCGTTGTCTTCAATGCCGTACCACCGGAGAAATGGTCTACCAGTCCGGAACGGTCCACCTCGATGAACTGTCCGCGGCTTACCACACCCAGCTGCTTGTAGATCTTCGCGAGAAGGCGTGCAATGGTTGTCTTACCTGTACCGGGGTTACCCGTGAATACCAGGTGGAAGGACATCTCAATCCTCTTCAGGCCCTTCATCTCACGAAGGCGGCGCACCTTGATGATATTGATCAGGTGCATCACATCTTCCTTAACGGTGGAGAGGCCTGTCAGCTTCTGCAGCTCAAGGATCAGCTCGTCCAGACTCTTCTCGATCTCTTCCGACTCATCCTGTCCCCTGCGGTTTCCGCCGACGCGGTTGTTACCGCGCTTCATGCTGAACTTGGCTTCCTCTTCTTCCTTGTGGAAGTTGGAGAACTCGGTAATATCATCCGCACGCTTCTTCATGATGTTATAGCCGGAGATATTGACCGCATTCTTCGATACGAACTTGCCGGAGCGCGCATCGAAGGTGCTGACCTTGCCCAGGTCCGCATCCGAAGTATCATTGAAATGATTCTGGCTCTTATTGGTGCCTGTCCGCTCCATCTCCTGAAGCTTCTGGGCTGTACGGGACGGTGCCAGAACCCCCTTCTCCTTCAGCAGATCATTCAGCATGGAGATATGATCAGCCAGCAGATTCCTTGTGGATTCGTGTACCTTGTCATAATTCAGGAAACCGTCACCCAGCTTCCGGAACGCATCTACGATAAACTTTGACTTTGCTACATTTCCTTCGCTTACGCCGGAATTGGGATCCAGATCCGCGCTGATGAAATAATGCAGACATGCCGGCGGCTCCTTCAGATAATCCGGATCGGAGCATTTCTCCTGTACGAACTCGGCAAAACGCTCACCGGTTCTCATACGGAGATTCGTTTCGATATACTGGATCTGATCTGCGGTTTCCGGACTTCCCTTCTCATAAAGATGTCCCAGGAATACCAGCATGTCGTAACGGAGAAGATCCCGCAACGGTGTGCGGGCGCCCTCCGGAAAAAGATTCTGATTCTTGCTCACTTCATCCGCATAAGCGATACACTCTGCAATCGTGTTCTGTAAATTTCTAATGACCATTTTTACTTCTCCAAATGTACTTGTTTTCCGCCCCGTGAACTGCCCGAAGGCAGATTCCTTATCTATTATATCATATTTCCGCCGGAAGGTCATTCCTCATTTTATTCTTTCCGCAAAAAAATCCATGACCTTTTTGGACAAAATGACTTACTCCTCTTTCTCCGGTGCATCCACCACCAGAGTGGCGGATCCGTAGGCCTTAAGCGGCTTTCCGTTCTCGTCCTTTTCCAGCGTGTAGCGCACATGGAAGGGAACCCTTCCCACGGTAAGAGGAATGACCGCATCCAGAGATTCCACGCCCTCCTCCAGCTGCTTCATCCAATCCCGGTACATATCCGCATAATCCGGCGGGAAAAGGCCGCTCTCGATCACTGGCTCGGGATAGTTCTTAATGACAGGCGGAAGCCCCAGATCACGCATGCAGCGATAGCAGGGACGCATCTCCTTTGTGGCGATGGCGTATTCCCAGGCATAGACATTTGCATGCTCGAAGGCCGCCTTATACCGCAGCTCATCCTGAACCGCCTGCAGCTCATGTTTTTTCTCCGCCGTGACATTCTGCACCATGGCGTAGATCAGGTATTCGTTATTGGCTTCCCCGATCACACGGACATAACTGCGGATGCAGATCCGGTCTTCGCCGCAGCAATCGGAATAAACGGTACGCCAGGTCTCTCCGACCTCCTCATCCCTGCTCTCGATCGCACGTTCCATGAGCCGGACGAACTTTTCCTCATTTTCCTCATCAAAGGAACTGTAGGAGGACTTACCAATGATATCATGCTCGTTCATATTCATTCCGAGCTCTTTTACATATTTCCTGTTTACCCGGAGGATCTTACGCTCATGGGTATCCTTGTTGTAGGTGAAGATCGCCGCTCCGCCCACAAAGTTATTGAAAATGAGCGTCTCCAGCGAATTCGGATCCCAGAACTTTCCGGCATCCAGTGTATTGATCAGATTCATGGCCGGTGTCAGCGGTTCATGATCCAGCTGCTGGAGCTTCTCCAGGAACTCCTCTTCCGGAAGGGGTTTGTAATAGAGATAACCCTGAATGTAATTACAGCCGGTACTCTTCATATAGTCCGCCTGCTCCACAGTCTCCACGCCCTCTGCGATCACGGGTGTATTCAGCCACTTCGTCATCTGCACGATGGAGGAAAGGATGGTCCCGCCGCGCCCTCCGATATCTCCGGAGAGGAACTTCATATCCAGCTTGATCACATCCACGGGAAGATCCTTCAGGATGTTCAGCGAAGAATACCCGCTGCCGAAATCATCCATTTCCACCGTGTAACCGCAGTCATGCAGCTGCTTCAGAACCTTCGTGATCAGTTCCAGGCCACCGATGGCAGATGACTCCGTGATCTCCAGGCGGAGAAACCGCACCGGGATATCATATTTCTTGCGGATACTCTCGATCTCTTCCACATAGTTCGTATTGTAAATATCAAAACGGGACATATTCACCGAAACCGGAATGATGGAAAAGCCCTGGTCCAGACATTTCCTCTGAAAACGGCAGACCGTCTCAAAGATATAGAGATCCGCCTTGTAGATCAGATTGTTCTTCTCCAGAACCGGAATGAAATCCCCGGGCAACTGAACCCCGTAGACCGGATGCTTCCAACGCATCAGCGCCTCCGCGCCTACCATCCGTCCGGTGGAATGATTGATCTGCGGCTGATAAACTGCAAAAATGTGCCCGAAATTGATGGCATCGTCAAAGCATCCCACCAGCTCCGGCTCACTCATTTTCGTCTTATCCCCATCTCTGACAGAGACCGTCTTCTCCCGCAGTTTCAACCGCTGGAGCATTTCCTCTACCTTCTCACCTGCAGATATGATCCTGTCTTCCTGTTCACCCATCCGCACACCCCTTTTCTTGTCAAAAATTAACCCTTTCCCCTTCTTTCAGTATAAAGAGAAACGGGCCTTTTGTAAAGCACTTTCCCTCATACCATCATACAAAGCCGGACACATCCGTATATGGCAAGTGCCAGTATTCCTGCGCGGATCAGGTAACGAATCATCCACAGCCAGGGATATCTTCCGATGGACCCCCTCAGAATCCACAGGCCCATGGAATCTCCCTTCTCTGCATTGCATTTTCCACAGGCAGCCACAAGATTCCGCGGGTCATTGACATTCCGGATTCCCTTCCTCTCCAGCTTCTTCTGAAGGGCAAGGTCCCGGGCAACCTGCCCCACCGGATACAGGTGATCCACGGTGGTATTCTCCTTTTTCAGCCATTTTCCGCAGTATACGCAGATGTACCTTTTTCCCACATCCGGGGGATGTGCGGAAAAGTAGCGCCTCCGGTAATCCGCACGCCTGCGTCCCAATTCATTTTCCAGGCGGAAGGATAGGCCCTTCTCATTTGCATAGCGGCGCAGTTTCTTCGTCTTCCTCTTGCTCACATATCCATGATATTCAATTCCGTCCCAGGAGAGGCCGTTACGCTGAAGCTCCTTCCTGATTGAAGGATCCTTCCCCCGGAACGAAATTGCAACCGGGTAACGCTTCATTCTCTGCCACCCTCCTTCCGTCTTTGGTAAAATATTGCATAAGCCGCGTTCATTTAATATAATGACATTGAGATCCTTCACCCCTGCGGGGGTCAGGATGACAGCAGCCCGTCATTCTCTTTACCCGCTGAATACATAACCCCTCTGCGGGGTTCAGATGACAGACAACGCGTGGCAAGAGCCTAACATAAAACCCATGGCTATTTTATGATTCATGGTTGACGCTCGAACACCTGTTTGGTATAATGAAATTGTATATAGTTCATTGACAAGTTAAGTTATGCGGTTTCTATCACGAATTTAATCTATTATCTTAGATTACCTTGATAGTGTAAAAACTTAAAGGTATAATGGCTGAAACTGAA